>JAUZQL010000049.1 GCA_030950975.1 Mariprofundaceae bacterium
TGGCGTATGAAGTGGCGAAATTCAAAGGGACGGATGTGGATCAACCTCGAAACTTAGCCAAATCTGTGACGGTAGAATGATATGAGCATCACAGGAAAAACCCATGTTTATGGGATTATTGGCAATCCTGTTACACACTCATTATCACCTATTTTTCAAGCCTATTTTGCTGAAAAAAATAGGATTGATGCGGTGTATGTTCCGTTTTCTGTGGCTGATGAAACCTTGCAAGTGGCTTTAGATGGCTTGCGACAAGCATCTATTCAAGGCTTGAATATTACCGTTCCGTTTAAAGAACGGGTGTTACCCTATGTCTGTATGGACGATGATGTGCGTTGTATCGGAGCTGCGAACACCTTAAAAGCTATCGATGGACAATGGCATGCTTACAATACCGATTGGCAAGGTATTGCTGCTGTCATGCAAGGTTCAGGCTTGGATTTTCAAGGTCAAAATGTTTTGCTATTGGGTGCGGGAGGAACAGCCCGTGCTGCTTTACATGCAGCGGCTGCTATGGGGTTTGCCCGTGTGTGGATTTGTAATCGTTCGACTGAAAGGCGAGATATTTTGATTGAACATGCCTTGAAAACATACCCCAAGATGGTGTGCGAAGCGGTTGAGTGGAAGCAAGCTGCTGTTGATAAGGTGAGCCTTGATGCGTGTTTGATGATGAATACAACATCGATTGGTTTATCAGATGATCAGATATTTCCCTTTCAGCTACAAGGGAATGGCTGGGCGATGGATGCGGTTTATCGCCCCGATGGTGAGACAGCTTTTGTAGAAGCGGCACGCCAAGCAGGGCGTGATGTTGTGGATGGCTTACCCATGTTGATTGCTCAAGGTGTTAAATCATTTGAAATTTGGCATCCAGAGTGTGGTGTGAATCAATTAGATGCATTGCATTGGATAACGAATCAATTAAAACGTGTTCCTTTCAATTTACCAGGCTGGGAGAGTGTTCATGAAACGTAGCCGTTTGGGCGATATTTTACTGAGAAAAAAAGCCATCTCTGAAGAACAACTGCGCATGGTGATGCGGGAAATGAAAATGAATGGTGTCAGTCTGATTTCAGAACTGGTACGACAAGAGATTTTCGATGAAAAGGTATTGACGCAGTTTATTGGCAAAAGTTTTGGGCGACCTGTGATTGATCTTAGTAAGATTAATGTCGCTGAGCATATCAAAAAAGCGAATGTGAGTCGTATTTCCACGGAAATGATGCAGGAAAAAAAAGCCATTCCCATTGGTCGTAAAGGAAATACGATTACCTTGGCCGTGGCAGATCCTTATGATATTGATGCCTTGGATGCGATGTCTTTTATGAGTGGTGCGCAGGTTGATGTAGTCATTGTAGCCGAATCCCAGTTGTTAGAGGCACTGGATGAATTGACAGGTGCAGGTCAACAAATTGAAGATGTGATGAGTTCCATTGGTGCGGATGAAATTGAAGTCGTTGAGGCCGAAGAAAGCAATCTGGATAGTGTTTCTTTGGCGGCTGCAACAGAAGAAGCGCCTGTGGTCAAGTTGGTCAATTTAATTTTCTTGGATGCTGTGAAACGTGGTGCATCTGATATTCATATTGAACCCTATGAAAAGACGTTACGGGTTCGTTATCGTGTGGATGGCGTATTACAGGAAATTATGCGCCCACCGATGAAAATGCGTGATGCCATGGTGTCGAGAATTAAGATTCAAGCTCGGTTGAACATTGCAGAACGTCGTATTCCTCAAGATGGTCGTATTAAGTTGCGTTTATCTAAGGCAAAAAGTGTCGATTTTCGTGTATCCATCTTACCGACCTTATTTGGCGAAAAAGTGGTCATGCGTTTATTAGATCAATCGAATTTACAATTGGATATGACCAAACTCGGATATGAAGAAGCAGATTTGAAAAATTTTCAACAGCAAATTCACCAACCTTATGGCATGGTATTGGTGACAGGGCCAACAGGCTCGGGAAAAACGGTGAGTTTGTATTCAGCAGTGGCGGAACTGAATCAACCGGGTGTGAATATTTGTACTGCGGAAGATCCTGTAGAATTTAACTTTATGGGCATCAATCAAGTCAATGTGAACCCTGCGGTGGGTATGGACTTTCCCGCAGCATTGAAATCTTTTTTGCGTCAAGATCCCGATATTATTCTGATTGGTGAAATTCGTGATTATGATACTGCGGCGATTGGCATTAAAGCGGCGTTAACAGGGCATTTGGTGTTGGCGACATTGCATACCAATGATGCACCGTCAACCATGACACGTATGATTAATATGGGAATTGAATCGTTTCTTGTGGGATCAGCAGTCAATTTAGTCACAGCTCAACGTTTGGGAAGAAGGACGTGTAAAGCCTGCTCAGCTCCGATTGATATACCCAAACAAGCATTGATTGATGCGGGATTTTCTGAATCAGATATCGGTACATTCCAACCGATGCAGGGTAAGGGTTGTAAAGTATGCAATGGTACAGGTTATAAAGGGCGTGTGGGTATCTATCAGGTGATGCCTGTGAGTGATGAAATAAGAGATGCTGTTTATGCAGGTAAAAACTCGGATGAGTTGAATGCGATTGCAGTTTCTCAAGGTGTTAAAACATTGCGTATGGCAGCATTAAATAAAGTGAAAGACGGCTCGATTTCTTTAGAGGAATGCTTGCGCGTTACGGTGGGTGATTGATGTCAATTTTTATTTGGACAGCCAAAGCACGGGATGGAAGTGCTAAGGAAGGTGAGCTTGAGCTTCCCAATAAAGATATTGCGATGGCAACCTTGCGGCGAAAAGGTTTTAAGGACATTAAAATCAAAAAAAAACCTGTAGAAATTGTCATTTTTGAAGAAAAAGTTGAAGAAAAAGATATTTCTATTTTCTTTCGCCAACTTTCAACCATGATTGATACAGGTTTACCCTTGGTGCAATGTTTTGAATTAGCAGAAAAAGGGAGTGATAAGAAAGCCTTAACCAAATTGTTAGCCAATATTCGCAATGAACTTGAAAGCGGTACGCCATTGGGTGAGACCTTGCGAAAATTCCCCGATGAATTTGATCGTTTATCATGTGCATTGATAGAGGCAGGCGAGCAAGGTGGTATTTTAGATGCCATTCTTTTAAGGGTCTGTATGTACAAAGAAAAAGCAATGGCATTGAAGTCAAAAATTAAATCAGCCATGATTTATCCAATCGCGATTTTGTCGGTATCTTTTATTGTGACCTCGATTTTGATGATTTTTGTGATTCCAGTGTTTAGTGAAATGTTTTCATCGTTTGGTGCAGAACTTCCGATGCCAACGCAAATTGCAATGAATATTTCGGATATTTTTGTCGCTTACTGGTATGTTGTTTTATTTACGCCTTTTATACTGATTTGGAGTATTAAAGCCATTTATAAAACGCCTAAAGGTCATTTTCAGTTGGATAAATTATTATTAAATTTACCCGTTATTGGCGATGTTTTACGCAAAGGAGCTGTAGCAAGATTTTGTCGAACTTTTGCTACCTTAACGGCAGCAGGTGTGCCTATTTTAGAGTCATTGGATACGGTAGCTGAAACATCAGGGAATGTGGTGATTGAAGAGGTGATTCTTTCTTGTAAAGATTCGATTAGCCAAGGACAGTCCTTAGCAGAGCCGCTGGAGACGAGTAAAATTTTTCCAATCATGGTCACACAAATGATTGCCATTGGTGAGCAAACAGGTGCATTGGAAGAAATGTTGGGGAAAATTGCCGACTTTTATGAAGAAGAAGTGGAAGTCGCAGTGGATGGTATGACAGCACTGATGGAACCTATTATTATGGCTTTTTTGGGTGTGGTGATTGGTGGTTTGGTGATTGCGATGTATCTGCCTATTTTCCAAATGGCGTCTGTGGTTGGATAAGATCAATCGATGGATAAAGGCAGTATTGCCTTGTTAGCGAAACAACGGCAACGTTTGCTTTCATTATTGTTGTGGAGAAGTTTAGCAAGCTGCCTTCTTTTATTGTTAACCAGATGGTTTTATTGGCCAGCAGCGGATTTACTTGAGCAACAATATTTAATGAATTTAAGCTTCATTTGGATCAGCTTGCTTATGATCCAAGGTTTATTGTGGCGTTATTTTCAAAGGTATTTTCTACCGCAATTATTCTTTCAATTTTCCTCTGATTTAGTATTGATAGCAGCTTTAATGTTTGTGACTGGAGGGGTTCATAGCCCCTTTGTTTTGCTCTTTGGTCTGGTGATTGTATCAGCGGGTACACAAGCTAGGGTATTATTGGTATTGAGTGTTGCGGTACTTGCATCGGCGGCTTACTTATCATCGGTGTATCTTTTTTCATGGTTGTATGCCGAGGCATTACCAAGTGAAGCAACACTAAAATTATTGTTGCAAACATCGATGTTTTGGCTGGTGGGTGGTGTGATGGCATTGATTGCTCGCCGCCATGCAAGCTTGATGCTTGAAAGTCATCATGTACTGCAAGAACATCGTGATTTAAAACATTTACATCGTGATTTGATGGCATACATGCAAGAAGGTGTCTTGGTGTTAGATAAAGCATTGAAGGTGATTGATTGTAATGCGTCTTTTTTAAAGATTTTGAATAACGCTGCGTACTTGAATAAGGATTTGTCGCTTTTAGGCGATTTCCCCGAAGCCTTAATGACATCATTATTGTCATCGAAGCAACAAAGTATACGTGTGGAGTGGGAATATGGAGAAGCGACTTATTTACTGACCAATGGATTTTTCTCACAACACCAAGATGCGTATGCTTGGCTGACTTTGGTGGATATTACATTATTGCGGACATTGGAAGTAAAACTCGCGGAGCAAGAACGTTTGGCATCGTTGGGTCGTTTATCGGCAATGTTGGCGCATGAGTTTCGCAACCCCATGCAAACGATTGCTCAAGCGACCGAGTTGATGTCACGATTACCAGAAAAAACACAAGGCAAAGTGCAAAAAATTGTTGCTGAA
>JAUZQL010000005.1 GCA_030950975.1 Mariprofundaceae bacterium
ATAGTAATGTGGCTTGAAGTTGCGCTAACGCTTGTTTTTTATCTTCTTTACACGCCTGTTTGGAAGATAATAAACGATGTTTAGCATCGATACTTTGCTGTTGAAGTTTCGTTTGTAGTTGATGTACCGCTTTTACCAAAGCTTGCGTGCTATAATCCACATCAGGATTTAGTTGAAGTGCTTCTGCCAAACGCTGACGCGAGTGTTGATTTTGCAATACCAGCATTTCATAACTACCTCGATCTTTCCGCCATGCTTTGACACGGCTGGCAATACTGAATGCTTGTTTTCCCCACACATAAATTTGCACCAAATTTTTAGGCTTACTTGCCCCCACAGGTTTCTGATTCAAATAAGCTTTGAGTGCAACAAGCCCCGCTGTCGCTTTGCTGTACGTCACGGGTGCATAACGCTTGGCACCTTTCATGGCAGCTTTAGATAACATACGTTGTATGGTATCTTCAAGATAAGGCAGTGCGGATGTCTCCACAGCTTGAAAGGCTTTTATTGCATCCAAAGATAAATTTTGACTCTTATTTAATTGCCCTAATTCGAAAGCTTTAATCACTTTCTTGAAACGAAAATTTGCATCATTCATCAAGAAAAAGGGTGATGTTTTCTCATCTTCTAGGGATAAGGATGGTAAGATAGCAAGAATTTTTTCCACCCTTGCACGTTGTGCAAGCAAGCTTGTAAATTGTTGTTGAAAACGTGTTGCGCTTGCCTTTGCCTCATCCAAAGTCGCCTCTGAACGTTGCAAGGCTTGCTCAAGCTTATCCTTATCATGGCTATCCTTTGCCAACATCCCTGCCCCTAAATAAGCCTCGGCACGAGCTAAGGTCATCGGTGCATATTCTGCCAAATCCTGTTGTTTGAAATGATCAATATCTTGGCGTATCTGTTCAATGCTTGCTGCTTCAGCTTGCCCCATGAACAAACCCATCAACAGTAGACTTTGCCCAATCAGCTTAAGCAAGGTTCAACATCCTTTCCAAGGCTACTTTTGCCCATACTTTGTGAGCCTTGGGGACAATAATTTGATGGCTAGCATCGCCTTCTTGAATCGCCAAAAGAGCGGCATACAAATGTTGCAAGTCTGTGCGGAACATGGTCGAACACATGCAAACCATTGGAGATAAAAACCAAATAGGCTTTTCAGGATATAGCATACGCAAACGATTCACCAAGTTTAATTCCGTGGCGATGGCAAACTTTTGCCCTGCTTTTGCCGCTTCCACATACTTAATAATGGCTTCAGTCGAAACAACAAAATCTAAAGGTGACGAATATAATCAAAGAGATATGTCTTTGTATAAATTAGACTATGATCAAAACTTTTGGAATAATTTAAGTCTTCCGCCAGAAACTAAATTTTA
>JAUZQL010000050.1 GCA_030950975.1 Mariprofundaceae bacterium
TACAAAATAGTGCTTTGTCAGATATCTACAGCAGTTTTTTGCATACCCATGTCGAAATACGCTTTGGTCATTTACAAATCGCCAAGCCGCTTATCTTATGGGTCAACGATGGTTTGATGGCTATTTTCTTTTTTCTTATTGGTTTAGAAGTGAAAAGAGAAATCATGGAAGGGCATTTGTCATCGATGAAACAAATTGCATTACCGGGTATCGCAGCCTTGGGTGGTATGATGATTCCAGCCTTGCTTTTCATTGCTTTTAATCAAGGTGATAGTTTTGCTATCAAAGGTTGGGCGATACCGACTGCAACGGATATTGCCTTTGCTTTGGGTGTCTTATCCTTGCTTGGCAAGCGTGTACCCGTGTCATTGAAAATATTTTTAATGGCGTTGGCAATTATTGATGATTTGGGTGCCATCGTTGTGATTGCTTTATTTTACACCAGTGAATTATCGACATTATCTGTGCTGATTGCGTCGCTTTCCATTGCTGTATTGTGGGTGATGAACCGATGCCATGTGATGAAACAAGCGGCTTATATTTTAGTGGGCATCATCCTTTGGGTCAGCGTGTTGAAATCAGGTGTCCATGCGACGCTTGCAGGCGTTGTACTTGCTTTTATGATTCCTCTAAATTCAGTCGACAAGCATGGTCAACACTTTTCCATGAGTAAAAATATGGAACATGATTTACATGCTTGGGTGACATTTATGATTTTACCGCTGTTTGCTTTTGTGAATGCAGGCATTGATTTAAGAGGTATTTCAATGAATGCGATGTTGAGTCCTGTACCCTTAGGCATCATGTTCGGTTTGTTTTTAGGCAAACAAGCTGGTGTCTTCGGATTTAGTTGCTTAGCCATCAAAATGGGTCTAGCAAGTTTACCACAAGGCTGTAACTGGAAGCAGTTATATGGGGTTTCTGTGCTTACAGGGATTGGCTTCACCATGAGTTTGTTTGTTGATTCTTTGGCGTATCATGATACTGAAATTTATCATTACACAGATAAACTGGCTATTTTATTGGGCTCACTTTTATCCGCTGTGATGGGTTATTTTTTACTGCGAAAAGGTAAATTTACCGCTCAATAAAAATAATATCATGAACTGAATATGATTTGGATTGTCACTGCCACCGTCACCCTCGAGTGCTTATATCGAGGGTCTATTGAAAAAAAGATGCCCGATAAAAGAACTCGGGCATGATGATACTTTCACATATGAGCAATATTCAAACACATCTTATTTTCGTTTCTTATGCTTTTTTTTCTTCTTATCGTCATCAGAATCTAACACCAAAGAACGTAAATCATGAGCGACATCCTTCGCAGGTTTCACAACTTCAGCATAACCTTTGCGATTCATCTTGATGATTTCAATCGGCTTTTGGATAAAGGCTTGAATGTTATCTAATAATTCCTTTTCATCAGGGCTACAAAATGCAATCGCTTCACCCTTATTCATGCCACGCCCTGTGCGTCCAATCCGATGCACATAATTTTCCTCTTTTTCAGGTAAATCATAGTTGATAACATAGTGCACGTCAGGAATATCAATGCCGCGTGAGCTTACATCGGTTGCCACCAGTACACGGCAATCACCTGAACGAAAGGCTTGCATGGCTTGATGTCGTTCGTGTTGATCTTTATCCGAATGAATACTCATAATACTTTCCAAACCGACACGTTGCATGGCTTTCACGACCCG
This sequence comes from Mariprofundaceae bacterium, assembly GCA_030950975.1. Lineage (GTDB taxonomy): Bacteria > Pseudomonadota > Zetaproteobacteria > Mariprofundales > Mariprofundaceae. Next base: position 1,707 of record JAUZQL010000050.1, read on the forward strand.
TTCAGCCCGTACTTTGGTGCGCACAAAAACAATGATTTTATTTTCAGGATGTTCACGTAAAAAATGCTCTAAAAAGAAACGTTTATCATCCAATTCTACAAACATCACAAAATGAGAAATATTTTTAGAAATACGGTCTTTGGGTGATACTTGAATCCGAATCGCTTCACTTTTCACTTGTGAATACGCTAGTTTTTTAATCTCATCATTGATGGTAGCCGAAAAGAATAAGGTTTGATGCGCACGTTTGAGCATGATTTTAATGTATTTTATATCTTCAATAAAACCCAAATCTAGCATGTGATCAGCTTCATCTAAAACAAGCGTGGTTACGTTTTTTACATCAATAATATCTTGGTTAATTAAATCAAACATGCGACCGGGTGTGGTAATCAATACATCAATACCGCTTTGAATTTTGGCAATTTGTTGTTCTTGTTCAATGCCACCATACAAGGTAAAAATCTTCACTTTGGTGTGATTAGCGAGTGTTTTAAAGACATCCCCAATTTGCATGGCTAATTCACGTGTGGGAACCATGACAATACATTTGATGCCATAAGAGCGTTTACTCGTCTTAAAACGATGGATTCTATCAATCACAGGAATCGCAAATGCGGCTGTTTTCCCTGTACCTGTTTGGGCAATCGCCAAGACATCTTCACCATTTAGAATCGATGGAATTGTCTTGAATTGAATATCAGTGGGACGTTTAAAGCCCATTTGACGTAGATTCTTTTTAAGATCTGCGGAAATATAATATTTATCAAATTTCATCATTAACCTTCTTTACAAATAACGGGAGTGATTTCAAGTGCTTGTTCGCCATTGCTGAAACTTTTTTGCCAAATATCAGGTTCATCATCCGTGCTTAAACCTTTGGTCAACTGCATGGATTATTGTTGATTTAAGTGCCATTCAAGGCTTCTAAGAAAATTCTACGCACTAATCAAGTTCAGGAAACTCGATGGCGACATGTAAACCACCTTGCACTCTATTTTTTAAGGTTAGTTTACCACCATCACGCATCAATGTTTCTTTTACAATAGCTAGCCCTAATCCATGCCCACTACTTGTACTCCGCACACTATCCACCCTATAAAAACGTTCACATAAATGCGGTAAATCTTTTTCAGGCACACCCAAACCCTCATCTTCAATCACCAATACCGATTCATTGATCGTGCAATAAATATGACTATCCGCTTTCGTATAATGAATGGCATTGGCAGCAATATTTAACATGATTCGGTGCACATCATTGCCTTGCATGCCGACATGACATGATTCAGGAAGTTCCATTAAAAGGGTTAAGCCTTTGGCTTTCAAATCTTGTTCCAAGCCTTGCCAAACTTGTTGGCAAATCACTGCGGCATCACATGTTTCGCCATCGCTCGAAGCATATTCAATTTCTTCAACCGATAAGAGACTATTCAGAAGTTCATTCACATGTTTCGCTTCTTGGGCAATCACAGCAGCAGACTCTTTGCAAATAGCTTCATCATCATAAAATGATTCGATGCTACGCGCATAACCGAGCAAGGATGTCAGGGGTGTTTTAAGGTCATGCATTAAATTGGCAGTAAAGGCTTTGCGTTGTTCTTGAAGTTGATGTTGTTGGGTGACATCAATACACAATAAAACACTTTGATTGCCACCTAAATTTGACAAACGCGGTAAATAAACACGGTCTTTGATAAATAATTTAGGTAAATCAGAAGTTTTGGGCAATGCTTGAATGCCTTTATAAAAGTGTTCAAGCCAATCTGAATCACGATAAAGCATGACCATTGGCTGTGGAAATGTTAGTTGCGGTAAAATATTAAATACCGATTTAGCACGTTGATTTAAGGACATCACCATGCCCTGATGATCAAGGCGAAAGACTATTTCTTGAATGGCATCCATCACATGATCCAAGTGTTGGATACGAATATTCAATTGTTGGTGTAATTGTTTTATCTCATCTTGAGCTTGGCGAACACGTTCTTTTTCATGGCTTAAATCGTGTTGCAACCATTGGGAATGAATCCACCATGCTAACCACAAAAACAGGCTTATTCCCCATGTAAACGTCATGACTTTCTTTTATCATCAAAACGGTAACCTGAACCACGTACGGTTACAATACAGTCACCTAAACCATATTTATCAAGGGTTTTGCGTAGGCGTTTGATGGTCACATCCACGGTTCGTTCTTCAACAAATGAATTGATACCCCAAACATGATCCAATAAATATTGACGACTTCTCACTTTTCCCGTCTTTTTCATCAAGCGTTGCAATAATTTAAATTCCAAAGGACGAAGATGAAGGCGTTCTCCTTGAACACGCGCTTCTTGTGCATCTTCATCGACATCAATAATGGATTGATTGGCTTCAAGGTGTTGATGGTTGGAACGACGCAGCAAGGCTTTCACACGTGCTAAAAGTTCATCGGGTTCAAAAGGTTTTGGAAGATAATCATCCGCCCCTTCATTCAGCCCTCGAATACGTTCTTCTGTTTGAGCCAATGCTGTTACCATGATGACGGGGATCTTTTTTAATGATTTTTGCTTGCGTAGCCAACGCAAAAGATCCAAGCCACGAAGACTGGGAATCATGCGATCAAGTAACAAGAGTCGGTAATGATTTTGTTCTAAAAGTTGACATGCTTGACGACCATCCCCACACAAGGCTGTCGAAAAGCCAGCCCGTTGCAGGTGAATTTCCATTAAACGTGCAATGGGCGCTTCATCTTCAACAATAAGAATATCCACTTTTTTGAGCTTTTTTTTCATTTATACCTTCCGTCCTAATGCATATTGATGAATATGGGCATATTCGGTTTCCATTTTAAGGGCTTGATCGCTAAGTAAACGAAACATGAATTGCATCAAGTGTTGCGCAAGTTTTGGATCTTCCAAGCCAATTAAATCAAAATAACTACGCTCTAAAGTAAGGACAGTCAGTTGGCTTTCCGCTTGAACGGTAGCGGAATGGGTTCGTTTATCATCCAAAAATGAGAATAAACCAAATACACTGCCTGAACCTAAGCGACCATAATGATGACCACTCGCATCAGCAACATTGACATGACCATCTAAAATTAAATACATTTTGCCCGATGTTTCCGTAGCTGCACTATAAATCGTATCGTGGATATAAAAACGTTCTTCTTTCATGCTGCTAAATAACATCATCGCATGCTCTTGATTCATATCTTTGACCATAGGTAACGCTTTAAACGCATAGAATTGGCTATTGGATTGAATCAACGCATTATATAAAATACTTTTGGATGATGCTTGTGATACGTGTTCTACATTCATTTTTTACTCTCCATTGAGTGGGTATATACACCAATAGGGCATCAACTAAATATATGTATT
>JAUZQL010000051.1 GCA_030950975.1 Mariprofundaceae bacterium
ACAGCATTATACCGTGGTTATTTATTGGAAAGTATTGCTAAACACTTGCAAGAAACTGAAACAGGTGATGATTTTTTATTGGGTATGTTTTCAGTGTTGGATGCCTTGCTTGATCAATCGATGGAACAAGCCATTGAAGGCATGGCATTGCCTCATGAAGTACGTGAAGCCTTATTAAAAGATGATGCTGTGATGTCTTATAAATTAAAAGTTCTCTATGCTTTGGAGTGTGGAGACTGGGATCATGTGCTTGAATTAAGTACTCAATACCGTGCCTTGCGTATTCAAGATTTAATGGGCTTTCATACCCTTGCATTGGCATGGGCAGATGAACAAGTCTCAGCCATTCATGGAGGTTAAATGTGATAGAAGCGATGAACGCAGAATCATGGTTGAATGAACACGGTGATTATCTTTATCGCTTTGCCCTTTCACGTTTGCATGATGAAGATATAGCTGCCGACATGGTGCAAGAAGCATTGTTGGCAGCATGGCGTGGAAAAGAACGTTTTAAAGGAGAATCTAGCTTAAGAACATGGTTAGTGAGTATTTTGAAACATAAAATCATTGACCATATTCGCAAAGAAATTCGCCAACGAAAAATCAATGATGCTTTAGAAAACGATCCTAGTTCCCAATTCTTTTCAAAATCAGGGGAATGGGAAATGAATCCCAGAACATGGTATGATGATCCTGAAAAATGCTGTGATGATTTGAAATTTCGTTTGGTTTTAAAGGAATGTTTAAGCCGCTTACCTGAAAAACAACGTCGTGTCTTTGAATTACGAGAACTTTCAGGTGATGATACTGAGGATATCTGTAAGGCATGTGATATTACTTCGACCAACCTTCATGTTTTGATGTATCGTGCACGACTTTCATTACAAACATGCTTACAAAAACACTGGTTTAGAGGGTCATCAACGTGAAAAAAGGCTGTGATAAAATTAGTCACTTATTATCTGATGCTTTTGACCGAAAATTATCGTGGGTTGAGCGTATTGAAGTGAAAATCCACTTAAGTATGTGTTCATTATGTCATAGTTATGCGCAAAATATTAATATGATGCATGATATTTTTTCATATATTCGTCATACGGATATGTCAGAAAATAGTCAGCTTTCTAAACTGAAGAAGTTGGAAATTCAAAAAGCCTTGAAGGATCAGTGTGATGATTGATGTTCATTTCTGTGATTGGATAAATTAATTTTCTATAGAATGGATATGATTTCGTAGTTATGACATCTATTTCTGATACTGAAAATGATGCTTCTCCAAACGTTTGTACCATAAACAGAACCCATTACGATCCCAATATAGAATCTTAACCTTGTCATGCGGCTTGTTGTAAAATACAAACAGCGTGCCGCTTAATGGATTGCTTTCAAGATGATCTGCGAGCAAAACAGATAGAGCATTGATGGATTTCAGCTTTAGGCAAGACTGTCACTTTGGTAAAACTTGCTTTGACGCTTACAATCTAAACATAGATCCTCGATATAAACACTCAAGGATGACGGTTTTTTCACCAAAATACGTAACATCAGTGAAATAAAAAAAGATATTTGATTGCCATGCTGAATCGTTACAATCAGCCACATAAATGCTTGCTACGTTTTAAATGTTAAATGGCAAAAATACTCCACATAAGTAACAAAGGATTGATTATGACCGAACAACTTAGTGTATTCACACTTATTCTTGATGCAGGTATTGTTGTAAAGGGTGTACTTGTTTTGCTGCTGATTTTATCCATTGCATCTTGGGGTATTATTTTTAATAAATGGCGTATTTATCGAAAGGTACGCAAAGAAGCGGTATCATTTAGTGATACATTCTGGGGTGGAACGGATATGGAACAGGTACTAGCGAGCATTCCCAAACAGTATCCCAATAGTCCGCTTCCTAATATTTTTCAGGCAGGTTATCGGGAATATATCCGCCAACGTCATGATTCCAGACCAAGTACAGCCAAGCATATCATTGCAGGGGATGGACTGGATGGTATTCATCGTGCGTTGGATGCTGCGCTATCGCGTGAACTTGAAGCTTTATCACGCCATTTATCTTTTTTAGCCACCGTGGGTTCGACAGCACCATTCATTGGTTTGTTTGGCACAGTATGGGGAATTTTGACGGCATTTCAGGGTATTGCAGTCAGTCAAAATACATCATTAACCGCTGTCGCACCAGGTATTGCGGAAGCTTTGGTCGCCACTGCATTTGGTTTGGTGGCTGCGATTCCTGCCGTGGTCGCTTATAATAAGTTCACCACTGATTTGAAACGCCAAGCTGCTGGTATGGAACAGTTTGCATCTGAATTTCTAAATATTATGTCACGTCATATTCGCCGAGCCACATCATGAGTTTACATGATAAAGAGTGGAGCAGTCATCGAAAATGGACCAGTGAAACAGCGCCGATGTCTGACATCAATGTTACACCATTGGTCGATGTCATGCTCGTTTTGCTGATTATTTTTATGGTTACTGCGCCGTTATTGACCCAAGGTATCAATGTTGATTTACCTGATGCTCATGCGCCTGAAATGGAACAACATGTTGAACCTTTGGTTATCACCATTCAAAAAGATAGTTCGATTCACATGCAAAAACATGCTGTAACTTTGAAACAACTCACCGCTCGTCTTCAAGGTATGCGTGAGAATAATCCTAATTTACCTGTGTTTATTCGTGGTGATGCAGAAACACCCTATCAAGCCATTGCTCAAGTGATGGGGCATTTGCAAAGCATGAATATTAAGAAAGTTGGACTGGTGACTGAACCCATCCATGAATAATAGTTATGTGACATCGTTTCGTATCTGGGATGCTTTATTGGCTGTGCTTGCCCATGTATGTGTGGCAATCATCATGATTTATTTGGCATGGTGGCAATCCCAAGATACACCTGACAAACCCGTTCTTAAACACATTGAAATCAATATTATTTCTGCCAAAGAACTTGAAAAAATGCAACACAAACAGCCTGCTAAGCTTAAAAAACAAGCTATCAAGCAGCATATCGCCCCCAAAGTTCATCCCAAACCTAAAGCCAAGCCTTTGCGTCATATCAACCCTAAATTACCACCTAAAGCTGTCATTCACCCTAAACCTACGATAAAAAAACAAGCTAAAAAAACAAAAAAATTACAGGAAGATCCTAATTTTGACCCTTTTGCCCCCGCTCAATCCAGTAGTGATGTTACACCCAAACGACATGCTAAAAAGAAACCTGATATTGCCATGTTAATGGAACAACAATTATCACAAAAAGAAATTGAGCAATACATTCACATGATGCAACGATCTGTTCAGCAACATTGGAAAGTTCCGGGTGGTATTGCTGATAAGCTGCCCGATCCTTTGGTTGAAATGATACTCAAGCCCAATGGTCGTATTGTCAGCATTCGTATTCTGGAATCATCAGGCGATCCAACCTTTGATCAAACATTGATTGCAGCGATTTATGCATCCGAACCCTTTCATATACCTCAACAACAATTTGAATCTTTTCGTAAGAATCATCTTCGTTTTCATCCACTTTAATGCCTAATACTCATCATTCATTACATATTTGGGTCGATGCCGATGCATGCCCAGTCGCCATTAAAGAAATCTTATTTCGTGCGGCGGAACGCACGCAAACCATGACAAGCTTGGTTGCCAACAGTGCCTTACGCATCCCTAAATCGTCATATATTGATATGTTACAAGTCGGTGCTGGATTTGATGTTGCCGATGATAAAATAGTATCACTTTTAAGCGAAGGCGATCTGGTGATTACCAGTGATATTCCTTTGGCTGATGAGGTTTTAGAACATCAGGCTTATGCGCTAAGTCCGCGTGGTGAATTGTTTTCTTCCGATACCATTAAATCACGCCTTCACATGCGTGATTTTTTAGAAACATTACGTGCCAGTGGTATTCATAGTGATCATACTGACGCATTTAAGGCAAGCGATAAACAAGCTTTTGCCAATCAATTGGATACGTTTCTCAATAAACGATGTCATGTTTAGCCGAAAAATCAGCGAAACATGACATCATATAGTCGTTATTGAATATTGTTATTGGGTTGAATAAACATCTCAACACGACGGTTTAATTGACGACCTGCCGCATTGTTATTGTCTGCACGAGGGTTGGCTTCACCACGACCTTCAATACTCACACGTTGATGACTCACACCATTATCTTGCAATGCCCATGCAACAGACTTAGCACGCTGCTCAGATAAATTAAGATTATAAGCTTCGGAACCTCGGTTATCTGTATAACCTACAATATGCACGGTTGTTTTGGGGTAACGTTGTAAAATATTGGCAACTTTACGCAATGTTTGATTGAAAGCAGGTTTCATAGTTGATGAATTATTATCAAAGGATACTTCTGCATTCATGGTTATTTTTAAGTTTTCATTTTTCAAACGTTGAATTTCAATCTGATTACTTTGACGTTCTGATGACAATTGTTGATTGAATTCCGCTTGTTGTTTATCCATGTAAGAGCCAACACCAGCGCCCACTGCTGCTCCGCCTGCTGCTCCCAAAACTAGACCACGAGCTAAACCACGTTCACGATTGCTATCACTATTATAACCGATAACAGCCCCCGCAACAGCGCCCATCATAGCTCCCATGGCTGCTTTATCTTTGGCTTGTTTATTTGGATCATTGGGTGCAGTCGCACATGCCGATAATGACATCATAAGTCCTGCTGCGATGATGATTTGAGACTTTTTCATTTTTATTCTCCCGTATCATTTATATGGATAGTTTTACAGTCAGCCCAACACGCTCAATACGATGTTGAAAGGCTATCATCCAAGCTTCACTCAAGGGTGAGACGTGAATAGATTCATCTTGCAAAGCATCTCTAGCTAAGCCATATAATAGCACACCTTGTAATCCTTTTAGATATGTTTGTTCTTGCAAAAATACCAAGTATGCTTGTATAGCTTGTTCAGTCGGTGGCTTTTTATCCCATGCAAACATACACGTTTGTATCCATGTCGGACATTGCGATGCCACCGCCTTCACCTGTGTTGCCAATAATTCTGGTGAAGCATGGATACCGTTGATTTTGGCAATACCATTCTTCGTTGCCGCATCGACTTTTACCCAAGCTTCCCCATGATGGTTTGCCATGATTGCTAATCCACGTTGTACATGGGGTTTGCATGCATACGAACCATTGGTAATCAAACGCAACGGTATTTTCGCTATTAAATCAAATGTTTTAAGCACATCAACAAGAACATTCACGACTTCATCGAAGTTTTGACAACTCGTTGGCTCGCCATTGCCTGAAATTGCCACATCACAAAGTTTACGAACACCTTGAGGCACATGTTTTTGCATAAAATCACCCTGACAGATGGATGTAAGCATCACAGTCAGTTCATCATGCAATTGATGTAAATCAATATCGGGTGAAGAACCTCGCGTTAAATTAGGCACTTGGCAGTAAGCACAATGCCAGTTGCAAGCATTGTTTGGATTGAGATTAATACCAAGTGATACACCACCTGCACGGCGTGAAATCACGGGATATACATAACGCATACCCATGACATCACGATCATGATTCCGTGTAGTTAAAGCTTGTTTTAAAATAGCCAAGGCGCTGATTGTTTTCTTTCTTTTTCATAAGCTCGAATGTTATCGGATGCTTGTAAGCTTACACCAATATCATCCAAACCATTCAGCAAACAATGCTTGCGGAAATCATCCACCTCGAAAGTGAACCGTTGCCCTGATGGTGTTGTTACTGTTTGTGATTCTAAATCAACAGTTATTTTATAGCCTTCAGTAGCGATTGTTTCAGTAAATAGAACATCCATTTCATCATCCGTTAAAATAACGGGGAGGATACCATTTTTGAAGCAGTTATTATGAAAAATATCCGCAAAACTGGGTGCAATCACACAAGAAATACCATAATCCAAAATAGCCCAAGGCGCATGTTCACGTGATGACCCACAACCAAAATTTTCACGCGCCAGCATAATCTTAGCACCTTGATAACGCGCTTGATTCAAGACAAAATCTTTGCGAATCGGGCGATGTGTACAGTCCATTTCAGGTTGCCCAACATCTTCATAACGCCACTCATCAAACAAAAACGGGCCATAGCCTGTGCGCTTAATGCTTTTTAAAAATTGTTTCGGAATAATGGCATCCGTATCTACATTCGCCCTGTCCAAAGGGACGACCAATCCATTCAATATTGTAAATGCTTGCATGATTATTTCCAACCTCTCACGTCAACAAAATGACCTTTTATAGCTGCTGCGGCAGCCATTGCAGGGCTGACCAAATGGGTTCGTCCACCTGCGCCTTGCCGACCTTCAAAGTTACGATTGGATGTGGATGCACAACGTTCTTTCGCTTCCAAACGATCCGCATTCATCGCCAAACACATCGAACACCCCGGTTCTCGCCATTCAAAGCCAGCTTCTTTAAAAATAACATCCAAGCCTTCGCTTTCAGCTTGCGCTTTCACCAAACCAGAGCCTGGAACCACCATTGCTAGTTTTACATTGCTTGCAACCTTATGTCCTTTGGCAATCGCTGCGGCGGCACGAAAATCTTCAATACGCGCATTGGTACAAGAGCCAATAAACACTTTATCAATGGCAATTTCAGCCATCGGCGTATTTTCTTTTAAACCCATGTATGCGAAAGCACGACTCCAACCCTCATGTTGAACATCATCTTTTGCATCCATCAATGATGGTGTTGAACCTGTAATCGGCACAACCATTTCAGGACTCGTACCCCAAGTAACTTGCGGCACAATATCAGCCGCCTTCAAATGAATTTCTTTATCAAAGATGGCATCAGCATCCGAATGTAATTCACGCCAAGCTGCTACAGCCTGTGTCCAGATTTCACCTGTTGGCGCAGATGGGCGACCTTTCACATAATCCAATGTCACATCATCCACCGCGATCATGCCAAAACGTGCACCTGCTTCGATGGTCATATTGCAAAGTGTCATGCGCCCTTCCATGCTTAACGCACGAATCGCCGAACCTGCAAACTCAATGGCAAAGCCTGTGCCACCTGCTGTACCAATCTGACCAATAATATACAAGGCCACATCTTTACCTGTTATCGTCTCTGGCAAATCACCATCCACATTGATGCGCATCACCTTGGGTTTCTTTTGAATCAATGTTTGGGTGGCAAGGACATGTTCGACTTCGGATGTACCAATACCTGTAGCAATCGCCGCCAATGCTCCATGCGTTGAGGTATGCGAATCACCACAAACGACTGTCATCCCCGGTAACACAAGACCTTGTTCAGGTCCCACCACATGCACGATACCTTGGCGAATATCCCCCATTTTAAATTCTGTAATGCCAAACTCTTCGCAGTTCGCATCCAATGCTTCCACTTGTGTCCGAGCAACCGCATCGGTGATGCCGTGTTCCAGCCCCGTTGTCGGTACATTATGATCAGGCGTTGCAACAGAAGCATTGCTACGCCAAGGCTTTCGACCTGCAATGCGTAGTCCTTCAAATGCTTGCGGACTGGTTACTTCATGCACCAGTTGTCGATCAATATATAATAACACCGAGCCATCATCATTGGCTTTGACTACGTGTTGTTGCCAAACTTTTTCAAACAATGTTTTCGCCATGTTCACTCCTTTCGGGATGCAAACCCTAGAAGCGCATCAAACTTAGGCAACTGAAACACCTGCTTATCGAGTACGAATGTTACGCAAATCGTCATCCCGTAGTCTTTTAATCGGGACTCTAATATTTGAAAGCATTGAAACAAAAGACCCTCGACACAAGCACTCGAGGGTGACGATAGAAGTGAGGGCGCGGCTAAAGCCGCACTTCCAGAGTAATGAACCCACAGCAACGTTCATCCCTGAAATCTGATTAAAAGATTATGATATGCGTAACATCAGTCAACTTACTCCATCAAACCCCTGTTTTTAATCGATCAATCAACTGTTCAGGAAATTTATGAATAATCATATCTTGAATCGCATCACGAAGTTGATAAGGCACATGTTTGAGCTCAACCTGTGCTTGTCTCGGATGGATAATGGCATAACACGCATCCGTCTTGCCATCGCGTGGTTGACCCACTGATCCAGGGCAAATTAATGCCGCTTGTTCCTGACTTAAATCTACTTTTATATTCTCTTTGATATAAAGGCTTTGGTTACCACCTAAAATGTAAATGCCTTGGAAGTGGCTATGGCCATGTAAACAATATTTATAACTATTATTGCATAACCACTGAAGGTTTTTGAATGCTGTCGTTTCATAAATATAGCCATTGAAGCACGTGGGATCCATCGGTGCACCATGCACTGCCATCCAAGGGCGATTGGTTATTTTAAGCGGTAGATTGCATAAATATGAACGTTGATCTTCTGCTAAATGGTCAATCGTCCATTCTGCCACATGCGAAGAAGATGAGGTCATGCTTCGTACCATATTACCTGTCCCAATAGCATGATCATGATTACCCCTCAAACTAAAGAGACCACGTTTTTGTAAGAGTTCAAGACATTCTTTGGGGTGAGGACCATAACCAACCAAGTCTCCAAGAATAAAAATACGACCAATACCTTGTCGATCAATGTCATCTAAAGTCGCTTTTAATGCAGGTAGATTGGCATGAATATCCGATAAAATAGCAATGGGTTCATGCTCATCAAACCATGTAGTGACATCTTCGATAGTATCAGAAGATCTCATCGATATATCTGATGTGGATTCAGGCATCTTATAAATGGCTAAAATTTCAATGATATGATCAGCAGCATTTTGAATATTGCCCAATGGAAAAAACATATCTTTCAGTTGTTCTGCGACAATATGAGGGGCATCAATGCCTTGACTGTGGTTGAAATGTTTGTGCAGAACGCTATGTAAAATTTCACCCAGTTGACGAGAACGATTGATATTCAACCAAGTATGCGAGTAACGGCGCAGCCATCCTGCCACCCAAGCTGAAAAAGAAAGAAAATGATCCCAGTTAAAAATATCATCATCAAGGTAATACACTTTTCCATCGATGAAGCCAAAGTTGGATAGCCCCTCATCCAAACGTTTGCCACAGCGCGTGTTGTAAGAAAAATACATATCACAGATAATGGCAATGAATTGCAAACCTTTTTCAGTAGGAAAGTCAGGTAATTCAAAAAAAGTATGAATCGGAGTCAGCCGTTGCGTTATATTGCCTAGATGCCAGCCACCACCTTGTTTTCGAATAAACCAAGTCCGTGAAGGATGGTAAATATCAGCTTCACGTTCTTCTTCAATCAGATTACTTAACCAACGCGCTGCAATGGCATGATCGGAAAAATATTTATTTGGATGAAGTTTTAATACATGTTGTTCATTGAATTTAAGGTGCGTTGTAGTTTTACCTATAAACTCACCCTCATGCACAAGTTCCATATTATCTTGTTCTAATATCTTAATAATATCTTGGAGGGTGATAGAATCTTGACCAAGATTGCCAATGATTTGAATGTTTTCTAGATTAACCGTATTTTTCATGTGGCAAAGGTATACATTTTCGGCTACAGATGCATGTGTAAAGATGACACTTGAAGCATGCTATCTTTTTTGCTGTGATGCCGAGTGCGTTAAAAGGTGGGGATGATGAAAGCATATTTACAAAAATGTTGTGATGATCATGCATGGATGGGTTGTGTCGTTGTAGGTGGAGATGGTTTATTGTTAGCCAGTGTAGGGCATAGTTTAGATGATGGCTGCACAGCATTGTTACCGAATTGGCTAACAGCTGGCGAAGGTATTGCGATGCAAGGTGATTTAGATGGCATGAGTTGTTGTTGTATCATGCCAAAAAATCAAAGTGCGATGATTTTGGCGTCGAGTGTGGATATCAAGGATCATGATACATTATATTTTGCCATTCGCACACGCCATATACCGAAGCAGGTGATGATTGTTTTGGAAAAAATAGGGACAGATATACGAAATATATTATATCCTTAATAAAAAATAGGGTATTGATGCTTAATATGACATAAATATATGTTAACGTTGAAACATATTTTAGATTGAATAGGAGCATAAATATATGGCAAATGCAGAAGAAACAATAAAAGAATTGATGATGATTGATGGTGCGGTTGCTGCAATTATTGCCGATTCCGATAGTGGCTTGGTGATGGCATCTCAATCGAAAGGTTTTGATACCGATACAGCTGCCGCAGGCAATACACGCGTGGTTTTGGCAAAACGTGATACCATGCGTATGTTGGGTTTGGATGATAATATTGAAGATATTTTGATTACCTTGGGTAATCAATTGCACTTGATTGTGCCTTGGCAGAAAAATGATGCGATCTTTGCGTATTTAGTGGTGGATAGAGCAGGGTCAAATTTAGGAATGGCACGCACTCAATTGAAAAATGCTGTAGCAACACTAAATGTCTAATCTCTGTATGATTCAGGTTTAGTGTAAGAAAAATTAAAACCTAGATACTTTTGGAGAGCTTGTTGAGATAATAAATAGTCTCAACAAGCTCTTTTTTTTGTTTGAAATAACTTGTTCATCATGTGCATACTAAACCTTCATATTCCGATTGTTCTCTCTATCATTCAGGCTTTATGACAACCCTTCGTTTCAACAAACCTTTTCAAGTCTTAACACAATTCACCGACCATGCACAACGTCAAACGTTGGCGGATTTTATTGATGTTCCGAATGTTTATGCGGCAGGTCGTTTGGATCGCGATAGTGAAGGACTTTTATTGCTTACAGACGATGCCTCCTTGCAACATCGCATTGCTCACCCTGATTACAAACTTCCCAAAACATATTGGGTGCAAGTCGATGGTTCGATAGATGCCCAAGCCATACATCATTTACAAAAAGGTGTGATGTTAAAAGATGGCATGACCAAAGCCGCCGAAGCCCGCCTTGTTGAAGAACCTGCTTGGCTTTGGCAGCGCACACCACCCATTCGTGTTCGTCAAAATATCTCAACATCATGGTTGGAATTGATTATTCGAGAAGGTCGCAATCGACAAGTTCGCCGCATGACAGCAGCCGTTGGTTTTCCTACTCTTCGCCTGATTCGTTATGCTATCGGTGATATAAGCTTGGAAGGTCTTGATGTCGGTCAATATGAAACATTAAGCCCTCAATACATTCAGGCAATGTTACCAGATCCATCATCAATAGTTTCTAAAAAGAGAGTATCCCATGCCAAAAAACACCATCAATCTCAATATCGCTGAACTCATGCAAACAAGTGGTGTCAAATTTGGTACCAGTGGTGCGAGAGGGCTTGCCTCTGATATGCGCAACCATGTTTGTTATGCGTATACCTTGGCTTTTTTACACTATTTATTGGATGAAGCATGGATTCAAAAAGGT
>JAUZQL010000052.1 GCA_030950975.1 Mariprofundaceae bacterium
GCCAAGGTACAACACTGACTTGGCTATGGCGTGAACGGATGCTTTGGCAAGCGCCCACCACACCAATCAATAAGGCAGGACAACCATGACCAGTTCCCCATCGATATACTTTAGTTGGCACCATGATTCGATTGCTTGGCACGATAGCAGTCATACCATTTCTTTATGCGATGATGTACTCCATCATGATAATGGTTTACCTGAACTTGCTGATGAAGCCATTCATCTTGCTCATGTTTATTTACCCATCGAAGAAATGCTTTCCCGTGCTGTACAATTTCCCTTTTCATCGCCTGATTTGGTCGATGCCGACATGCTATTTCAGATGCTCAATGATGATGTGGATGCTAAAATCGAGGATTGGTGGCTGGCTTGGCATCTTGAACCCTGCCAAGATGGTGTGGCAGGCATGGTCTTTGGTATGCCTGAATCATGGCGACAATCCATGCAACATAACGAAAACTGGAGCGACGCTAAAATCATTGGGGTCGATGCTTATGAGCGTTTACATGTTCACGCTGAACAGGGCATCGCCGCTGCCATTATTAGTCAAGATGAGGATGGGCTATTTTTTGGTTTCTTTGATGGGCAAGCTTGGCGAGGTATGCGCCGACTTAATGTTTCGACATGGCAAAAGAGCGAACAATTTCAACTCGAAAAATCATTGCAAGCGATGGGCTTTGATGCACAACAACACGCTGTTGTTGGTATCGCTAGCGAAACAATGTGGCAATATTTACACGATCAAACATGGCAAACTGAAGGCAAAGTGTGGGAAAACCTACCCACTCGACATGAAGCTAATCTTGCTCTTGATGATACTTCAATAAGCACACTCAATTTCCGTCATGGCCATTGGAGTGCCAAGCAAGTTTGGCAGCGTTGGTCTTTTTGGCAGCGCAGTGTAACGCTAATGCTTGCGACACTGATGATTTGGTTTGCAGGCACATGGTATCAATTAAATCAATTGGATACGGCATTGAAAAATCAGCAAGCACGCATCGTTGCTGCATTTCATCAAGGCTTACCCCAAGCCACTGTCATGTTGGATCCTTTGGCACAGTTAAAACAAGCTACTGGTGGTGAAAGTACACAGGTCAATCATCTTTTTTTATCTGACTTGGAACAGATTGGCAGCGTTTATCAGCAACAACCGTGGCAATTGAATGCACTATCCTTGCGTGAGGGTCAAATGAGTATGACAGGCACTGTGCCATCCCTGAAACAACTCAATAACATTCAACAAGCCCTACAACAAAAGCTTAAACAAGAGGTGCGTATCGTGGATACACAAATGGCAAAAAATCATGTGTCTTTTAGGCTGACATGGTGAAATCATTTTCTTTTCCTTTCTTTCATGATGTTTGGCAAGGTCATGTTTTGAGCTACTATCAACAGTTAGCCAAACGGGAACAACGCCTTGTCCTTTTTGCTTCA
>JAUZQL010000053.1 GCA_030950975.1 Mariprofundaceae bacterium
AGGTTTGTTTCATGATGGTAGCTCAAACGTCCTCGAATCATCATATCCACGCCTAACTTTTGACGTTTCACATCGAGCAATTGCACCGCTTCTGACATCTGGGCAATACCCAAGCCATGCCAAAGATTTACGGCATCGGTACCACCAATCAATACAGGGGCTTGATATAAAACCAATTCATCCGCCAGTTCTTGTTCCAATAAAGAGGCATGCAAAGTTCCGCCGCCTTCCACCAAGACTTGCAAACATCCACGTGCTGCCAAATCTTCCAAAGCAGCTTGCAGATTATTTACTTGCACGATGGTTACGCCTGCTTGCTCCCAAGATGCATCGTGTGGACTGTTGGCATGGACATACATGATAGATGGCGCTTCAGAGCTTAAAATTTGATAATCGCTACGAAATTCAGGGCTATGTGTAGCTATAATGACACGCAAAGGCGGTGTGCCTCGCAAGCGTGCATTACGCACAGTTAAAGAAGGATTGTCATCACGTAATGTTCCTGCACCCACCATGATAGCATCACATGTTGCCCGCAAACGATGGACATGTTGCCGTGATTGTTTGCCTGTAATCCATTGGGAATGATGTTGACGTGTGGCAAGTTTTCCATCCAATGAAATCGCAGCCTTGGCAATCACATACGCCCGCTTTGTTTTCAAATAGTGAAAAAATGGGTGGTTCAATGCATCGGCTTCATGCGATAAAACACCACCTGATACCTCAAGCCCATGTTGTTTTAAGACGGCTTCCCCTGCTGCCATCGCAGGATTTGGGTCAGCGGATGCAAAAACAACACGCTGAATCCCTGCATCAAGAATGGCTTGAGTACATGGCGGTGTGCGCCCAAAGCCTGAACAGGGCTCTAAGGTAACATAAATAGTTGCGCACTTGGCTTGTTCTCCCGCATCGTTTAAGGCATGCACTTCAGCATGGGCTTCACCTGCACATTGATGCCAACCTTTGCCCACCAACACACCATCTTTGACCACCACAGCACCCACACGAGGATT
>JAUZQL010000054.1 GCA_030950975.1 Mariprofundaceae bacterium
ATTAAAGGGGGGAAGTGCTGAAATGGAAATACAGGCCACCAAAAAGAAGACCGATGTCCAAGGCATGCGATGAATCAAACCGCCCATGGCTTCCATATTTCTCGAGCCAGTACTGTGTAAGACCGCACCTGCCCCGAGAAAGAGCAAACCCTTAAACAAGGCGTGATTGATGGTGTGATACAATGCCGCAATCAAACCCAATGCGGCAAGCGTCGGATGGTCAAAGTGTGCCAAGAGCATCGCTAAACCCAAACCGATAAGAATAATGCCAATGTTTTCAATCGAATGGTAAGCTAATAAACGTTTGAGATCATGTTGTTGCAAAGCCATCAATACACCCGATACCGCCGAACTTGAACCTGCCGCCAAGACGAGTGCGCCCCACCACCATTGAAAATCACCACTGCCCATCAAGTCCCAAGTGATTCGAATGAAACCAAAGATAGCAACTTTCAACATAATCCCACTCATCAAGGCAGATATATTGGAGGGTGCAACAGGATGCGCATCGGGCAACCAGCCATGCATTGGTACCACACCTGCTTTGGTAGCAAAACCAAATCCAGCCAACAAGAATGCCACAGAAGCCCAAAGCGGTGAGATTGTCGCCTCACGCATCGCTGAAAATTCAAACGAACCCGATGATGCATACAAAGTCGCAAAACTTCCCATAATCAATAAGCCAGCCATGTGCGCCATCAATAAATAAATGAAGCCTGCTTTACGATTTTCAACATGTTGATGTTCATGAGTAACCAGAAAATAGGAAGATACACTCATCAATTCCCAAAATACCATGAAGGTAAAGGCATCATCCGATATCACCACACCCATCATGCCCAAGACAAATAGGGAAAGAAAAATAGCCATTGGTGTTAAACGTTTTTCATGCCTTAAATAGCCTTGTGAATAAATGGCAACAGGTAAAACCAACGCACCAATCACCAACAAAAAGAACGCACCCAAGACATCCAAACGAAGATGCATGGGCAACCACGGCAGACCCAACGGCAAAACAATGCTTCCACCATGATCTATCAAGCCTGCAAAACCAGCGATACAGGCAAACAAGCCAGCCAGTGCCAGCAAAAAGCATAACAAAGCACGTTGAACATGCCGTTGATGTTGTAAAAAAGGTGTGACAATGGCTAAAATAAGGAGTGATGCACATGCCAGCAGTGCCATGTTTAAGGATAGGATGGCACTCATCGGGAACGTACCATCAGCAATTCACAGGGCATGCCCGAAACATTGCGCCAGTTGTGTTGTTTGCGCGCATCGTAATACAAGGATTGCATTTCCGTCAGATGATAGTCACGGTCATCGTATTCCAATAGAACCTCCCCACTTCGCACCCAAACAAAAGCATGGGGGCTGTTAATCCCATATTGGGATTCTTCAAAACTTCCATCAGCATCGAGTTGCACCAGCATGGGCTCAAAACCAATCGGGCGATGCAAAGATGTGAGGGGAATAAATTGTCCACCTTGATTGAGCGGAACCATCGGACGATCATTCAAATCAAAAATCTCGATGTCTTTTTGATCGCCTGTTTCAAGAAAAAATGCAGCTACTGCAATACCCAAACCATCGGCAAGTTTTTCTAAGGTCGCCACTGAGGGGGAACTTTGCCCTGATTCCAATTGGGATAAGGATGCTGCACTGATGCCCGATTGTTCGGCCAAGGCGCGTTGAGATAAGCCATGTTGTTGGCGCAATGTTTTAATTTTTTTGCTGATAGGTTGCATAGAAGCGCATTATTCATAATAATGTTCATCTGTAAATATTATTTAACATATTCGCTGTGCCCTTATCTTCAAGTATTTTTGTCGAGGGTCTTTTGTTTCAAACATGAGATGCTCGATAAAAGATTTTGGGGAGAACAACGCATTCATGTAAATGATGATGCATTGGCAAGCTATTTGCTTTATCATGGTTAACGATTGAAATAACGTGCAGAGACATCTGCCATCGTTTATCAGTTCGGTGAGTGCGCCTCCCCTCCTTCCCCTTTAGTGCGCCTCCCGAGCTGGTATTTTTTTATCTCCATTCAGTCTAAAAATGTTAATCTTCGCACATGACAACCGAACCACCTGAATCTACAAAAGCAAGTAAGCAAACACCCATGATGCAGCAATACCTCGCCATTAAATCGGATTATAGCGATTGTTTGCTGTTTTATCGTATGGGTGATTTTTATGAGATGTTTTTTGATGATGCCATTGATGCGTCAAAAATTCTTGATATCACCTTAACCAAGCGAGGAAAAGCTGACGGCGCTGATATTCCCATGGCGGGAGTACCTTGGCATCAAGCGGACAATTATTTAGCCAAATTGGTGGCAGCAGGTAAACGTGTGGCGATTTGTGACCAAATGGAAGCGCCAACGGCAGGGAAAGGACCTGTACGTCGTGAAGTAGTGCGTGTGGTAACACCCGGTACAATTACTGAATCATCCTTATTGGAGCAGGAAACAAGCGCACCCTTATTGGCGATTGCGCAACAAGGTGAGGCTTGGGGCTTGGCATCATTGGATATGGCTTCAGGGGCTTGGCGTTTGCAAGAAGGTGTCGGCGAGCAAGTTTTAGATGAACGCTTGGCAGTCTTAAAGCCTGCTGAAGTCTTGCTGCCTTCCAAAGCGACACTGGCAAATGATTGGCAAGTCTATCGTTTGGGTGATTGGAGTTTTTCGGCATCGGTCGCACAAGAACAATTACAACAGCGTTTTGGTATCAAAGATTTCACATCCTTAAATTTAGATGGGCATCCAGATGTCGCTGCGGCAATTGGTGCGGTGTTGGTCTATTTAGAACAAACACAAAAATGTGATGTTGGACATTTACAATTACCAGTCTTTAAAGAACAAGCTATGGGCATGCAAATTGATGTTCGCTCACGTCGCAATCTTGAAGTGTATGCGGCACTCAATGGTGATCGAAAATCAGGCATGATGCATATCCTTGATCAAAGTTGTACGCCCATGGGTGCACGTTTGTTACGCGAATGGATTGATCATCCGCTATTGGATGTCGCCATGATTGAAGCACGACAAGATGCGGTTCAACAGCTCCTTGAATGTCGGGATACAAACGATGATTTAAGACAATCATTGGCAACTATTCGAGATATGGAACGGATGCTAACACGCATTGTTTTGCATCGTGCTGCACCCAGAGATTTGCGTGGTCTGACTGATTCCTTGTTGATGTTACCCGATGTTCAACAGATTTTAGAAGGATGTACAGGCTTGTTAGCGGAGGTAAAACCCGCTTTATTGGGTCTGGAAGCTTTGGCGCAGACATTGAACCAAGCATTAGAAAGCACCATGCCTGCCGTATTTCATGCAGGTGGCGTGATTCAATGCGGTTTTGATGCAGAATTGGATCGTTTGCGGGCTTTGGCAGACGATGCCGATGATTGGTTGCGAGCTTATGAAGAAAAAGAGCGTGAACGCACAGGCTTGCAAAACCTTCGAGTGAAATACAACAAAGTGTTTGGTTATTTTATTGAAATATCCAAAGCACAATCAGCGGATGCACCACACGATTATGTACGCAAACAAACCCTAGTGAATGCGGAACGCTTTATCACCGATGAATTACACAGTTTTGAAACAGAAATTCTAGGGGCAAAAGATGCAGCGATGACCCGTGAATCAGAATTATTGGAACAATTGCATCACATGATTAGCCAAGCAGCAAGCAGTATTCAACAAGCCGCCGCCGCCGTGGCATCTATTGATGTATTGGCATGTTTTGCATACTTGGCAGCAAGCCATGATTACCATCGACCAGAAGTGCATCATGGTCGGGTATTAAGTATTGAATCAGGGCGACATGCGGTAGTCGAACAATGTCTCAAGGACGATAGTTTTGTTGCCAATGATACCCATATGGATGCTAAATCACGTCGGTTTATGTTGCTTACAGGGCCGAATATGGGCGGTAAATCTACCTATATGCGGCAAGTAGCATGGGTTGTTTGGCTGGCACATACAGGTTGTTTTGTACCTGCCGATTCGGCTCGTATTCCGCTCACAAGTCGTTTATTTACGCGTGTGGGTGCTGGCGATGAATTGGCAAGTGGACGTTCCACATTTATGGTAGAAATGATGGAAACCGCAGCGATTTTGAATCAATTAGAACCACGTTCTTTGGTGATTGTCGATGAAATTGGGCGTGGTACAAGCACTTGGGATGGTTTGGCGATTGCTTGGGCAGTTGCAGAACAATTGATTGATGCTGATGATGTTTTTACCTTATTTGCGACCCATTACCATGAATTAACAGAATTACCTGAACATCATCAAGAAGCTTTCAATGCCTCCGTGACGGTGCGTGAATGGAATGGGCAAGTCATTTTCATGCACAAAGTTATCGAAGATGCAGCGGATCAATCGTATGGTATTGCAGTAGCACAATTGGCAGGTTTACCGCCTCAAGTGGTCAAACGTGCCCGTGAACATTTGCATCGTTTGGAACATGGCGCACCTTTGGTCAACGAACAAGATGTCGCTCAGTTGGGTTTGTTTGCCGAAGCTGAAAAACGCAAGCAAGCCAAGCATTTGAAACATTTACAAGATTTAGAATCTCGTTTGCAAGCCGTGGATGTGAATCAAATGCGACCTATTGAAGCCTTATTATATGTGGAAGAACTCAAAGCAACACTGGAGTCTGATGATGGCGAAAAATAAGAAAAATATAGCTGTCATGCAGCCAATATATGACATCATTAGCGAACAATTGGAGCAGGGTGCATCGGGCGAAGTCTTGATGAAAAGTATGTGTCAGCAAGTGGATGTTTTTCTCATTCAACTTTGGCAAGAAAAAGCACCGTATGCAGCCAAGTGTGTTGATTTGGTGGCGGTGGGTGGTTATGGACGTGGAGAACTCGCACCTCAATCCGATTGGGATTTGTGGTTTTTAACCGATGATCATCTGGATGAAGCATGTCAAAAGGATATTGAAGTGTTTTTGTATGCCTTATGGGATGTGGGTGCAAAAATTGGTTATGCCGTGCGAACCAACGCACAAACATTGGAGCATATCAAAGAAGATTGGACCTCTGCAACAGCAGCTTTGGAAACTCGTCTATTGTTTGGAAAGGGTCATCTGTTTGAGCGTATGCATGAAAAAACCACCAAGTTCTTTAAGAAAAAACGCAAAGCCTTTGTGGAAGCCAAGTTAAATGAATTTGAAAGTCGCCACAAAAATACAGGTGGCACAGCGTTTTTGATGGAACCTGACATCAAGGAATGCAAAGGTGGTTTGCGTGATGTGCAAAGTATTTTTTGGATGGCAAAAGCTTGGTATGGCAGTCAATGTTGTGACGATTTAGTCCATCAAGGCGCATTATCTTTGCGTGAATATGAACATTTATCGACAGCCCAAGATTTTTTATGGCGGTGTCGTGCTGCGTTACATTTAGAAGTTCAACGCCCCAATAACCGTTTGGGTTATGAGCAACAAGCTATTTTAGCCGAACAACTGGGTTATGAAGATCATGATGATCATTTTGCAGTCGAATGGTTTATGAAGGATTATTTTCGACATGCAGGACGTATTGCTCGGGTATCGCGTTTGCTGGTCATGTATTTTCAAGAATGTTTACATCCCCAATTATTTGCCTTTGAACGTAATATTGAAGATGGATTTACCTTAGAAGGGCAGCTTGTTGGTGTACAACATGCCCGTGTTTTTCAAGATGATCCTTTACGATTATTGAGGATTTTTCATGTAGCACAACAAGATAAACGTCTTTTATCCAGTGTTGCATTGCGTCAAATTCGAGCCGATGTCTTGTTGATTGATGATGATTTTCGTACGAATCCTGAAGCGCATCGTATATTTTTACGTATTTTGCGTGATCGGAGAAATGTCGCTCATGCTTTGCAAGCCATGCATAATACAGGTGTATTGGGGCGATTCATTGTCGCGTTTCGTGATATTGTCGGTTTAGGGCAATTCAATCGTTATCATGCGTATACAGTCGATGAACATACTTTACGGGCAGTCGGCGAAGCGCGTAATTTTTATCATGATGAACATACCACCCGCTTACCTTTAGCCAAGCAAGTGTGGCATAAAATAAGCCGCCCTGAACTGCTGTATTTGGCATTGATTTTTCATGATATTGCCAAAGGCATGAAAGGGGATCATTCCATCAATGGTGAGGGGCTGGCACGTGATTTCTGCCAAAGTATTGATTTGTCGACAGATGCCAGTGAATTGGTCGCATGGTTGGTGCTGAAGCATTTAAGCATGGCTGTGACATCGCAGCGTTTTGATTTATCCGATCCAGAAGTGATTAAAGATTTTGCAAACCAAGTCGGTGATTTAGAACGCCTGAATTATTTATTCTTATTAACAGTCGCAGATATTTCAGCCGTGGGACCGAATGTTTGGAATGATTGGAAAGGCAGCTTATTGAGTGAATTGTATCGAAGTACGGTGCGTTGTTTGATGCAAGGTGGTGAAAAAAACGAGGTGTTACAACAAGATCGAAAAGAACGCTTGGATACACGCATTTCAAGTGCTTTACGGAATGATCGAGGTGAAACTTTACGTCAGTTAAGTGATGCTTTATATCGTTTGCCTTGGCGTTGTGTGATGCACTTTCCACCTCGGCAGTTGAATCCGTTGGCAAAGTTATTGGTTGAAGGAAACGAAGGTATACGATTTTATTCGGATAAAGTGGCAGGTGAAACCTTGGTCATGATATGGGTCAAGGATCAAGAAAATTTATTTGCCAGATTAACCAGTGCGATTGCTATGGGACACATCAATATATTGGCTGCCCAAGCATTTGATTTGAAGGATGGACGTGTCTTGGATGTATTTCATGTTCAGGATATGGAAGGAAAAATATTAAGCCATGATACTGATTTGGAACGTGTACAAAGACGTTTGGAAAAAGCATTGAAGCATCCAACTGAACGAACCCCAATAGCGCCGATAAAACAGGATAAAATTACCCTGTTGATGCGCAATGTCCCTTTAAGGGTTAAGGAGCTGGCTGTAAGCTCGGACCATCAAACAACCATTGAAGTTGCCGCCAGTGAGCAGCCTGCATTATTGTCTCGTTTAGCTTGGGTCATCAGTGATATGGGCTTTGCTTTGAAAGGTGCAGCCATTAGCACCTTTGGTGAGCAAGTGGTGGATGTGTTTTTTATAGAGGGAGAACAAGGCGGCTGTTTGACGGATGATGAAATCAATGGCTTATGTGTGGCATTAAAAGAAGAAGCGAGTTTACCTGAAGATGCATGAACTATTGGCATCGCCAGAGCAATGCCTTAGTTTATTTGGTTCTGTGGTAATTTTATTGGCTTATTTTCTCATGGTATCTAAACCTGATAAAAAAATATTATCTTTTTATATAAGTATATTAGGCGGTATTTCCTTGCTTATCATGGCATTTTTATATGCCAATGTTGGATTGATTTTTTTAGAAGTTTCTCGGATTTCCATCAATGCTTGGGGCATTTGGCAAGCTTATCAAAAAAAGTAACACCGAGCTTTTTATGTCAACTTAGATCACATCAATCAATACAGTTGCGTAATTGTGTATCAATCT
Organism: Mariprofundaceae bacterium; assembly: GCA_030950975.1. Classification (GTDB taxonomy): domain Bacteria; phylum Pseudomonadota; class Zetaproteobacteria; order Mariprofundales; family Mariprofundaceae. The sequence goes on from JAUZQL010000054.1 coordinate 7,573, forward strand.
TGATGATGTGATTTAATAGCCAGCTTTCAAGAAAATCATGTATTTTTTGTATCAAATCTTTGCTGACACCTTCGCTATCCAGTTGATGACGGTATTTCGTATACGTTTTTAATAGTTTGGTATGAATTTCTTTATTTTTCGCTCCAACAGGGCATTTATAGCGGCGCATACAAATTTCTTCATAACAAAAGTGACTGCGAGTAAAAATACCGAGTTGATCCATGAGCATATTGATATACTCATCATCAGCATTGCCTGTTTGCATGTGTTCTTCTAAATCATCTAAATATTGAAAAAGAATTTTATGTTGCTTATCAATGTTAGGTTCACCTGTATTGTACTCATCTTTCCAAATAACTGTCATATGTATTTCTCCTTTATTTTTAATCGTTGTCACAAAGTGCGTAATCTCAGTGAAAAAGTAACTGTTTCACAGCATCCCCTGGAATTTCTTGGCGCATCAACGATTCACCCACTAAAAAACCATAAATATCGGCTTGATTCATCATTTGAATATCATCATGGGTGAAAATACCTGATTCTGTAATCACCGTACGTTCGCTGCCGACTTCGTGTTGTAAATCAAGTGTGGTTTGCAATGAAATATCAAAGCTATGTAAGTTCCGATTATTGATACCCATCAACGATGTATTCAAATCCATTGCACGTTCCAATTCTTGAGCGTTATGGACTTCAGGTAAGATAGATAACCCCAATTCTTTGGCCGTTGCCGCCAATTCATGCGCCAAACCATCATCAATCATGGCAAGAATGATTAAAATACAATCGGCACCCATCGCACGAGCTTCGATGATTTGATAAGGGTCGACAATAAATTCTTTGCGAAGAATCGGAATCGTTACCGCTTGGCGAATATCGCGAACATAGTCATCAGAACCTTGAAAATACTTCACGTCCGTCAACACGGATAAACAGCTTGCTCCACCCTCTTCATAACTTTTGGCAATCCAAACAGCATCAAAATCATCACGAATCATACCTTTGGAAGGCGATGCTTTTTTGACTTCGGTAATCACGGCATTTTGTTTGTTGGCAATGCGCTGTGTCAATGCGCCTGAAAAATCCAAGGGTTGATAGGCTTGCGCTTGATTCAATAAACTCGCTTCAGATTGTTTCTTTTTACAGTTTACAACCCACTCACGTTTATACGCCGCAATTTCTTTAAGAATCGAACTCATATCGCTGCCTTTTGTGTCAATGCAATCAGTGCATCGAGTGTTTTTTGTACTTGTCCCGAATCAATCGCCTCGGCAGCCATCGATAAGCCATCGCCAATACCATCCACTTTACCTGCGACCCAAAGGGCAGCCGCCGCATTGAGTAAGACAATATCACGCCCTGCACCTTGTGTGCCTGCAAAAATATGACGCAAAATAGCCGCATTGGTCGCAGCATCACCACCTTCTAAAGCCGAAGGGCTGGCAAATGGCATACCAAAGGCTTCAGGATCAATTTCAAAGGACATCGGTGGACGACCTTGTTCAACCCAAATCGCATCTGTAATCGCTGTGGTGGTGATTTCATCCAAACCATCACGACCATGTACCACCAAAGCACGTTTGATGTCTAAATGCTGTAATGCACCTGCCATTAAGGGCAGTTTATCTTTGGCAAACACCCCTAAAAGTTGATAATCTGCATTGGCAGGATTGCTTAAAGGGCCTAATAAATTAAACAGCGTTCGCACGCCCATGTCACGGCGTACAGGACCAGCATGTTTCATCGCAGGGTGATGATGAGGTGCAAATAAAAAACCAATACCCACCTCATCAATACATGTCGCTACATGTTCAGGTTTCAGGTGAAGATTGACACCCAATGCTTCCAAAACATCCGCCGCTCCCGATTTAGAAGACATGGCACGGTTGCCATGTTTCGCAACGGGTACACCACACGCAGCCGTTACCAAAGCAACAGCCGTGGAAATATTGAATGTTTTGGCACCATCCCCACCTGTTCCGCAGGTATCTAAAAGACCTGTGGATTGAGGATAAATATGGGTCGCCGCATCACGCATGGCTTTGGCAGCACCTGTCAGTAAGGCTACAGTTTCACCACGCAATGACATGCCCATCAATATCGCCGCCATGTGTGCTTGGCTAAACTCACCAGCCATCATCGCTGTAAAAATAGCTTCACTTTGTGCTTCCGTGATCGGCTCATTGGCTTGTAATTGTTGCAAGCTTTGTTGGGCTAAGGATTGATTGAATGGCTGATTTAATGGTTGGTTCATAAGCATACCTCAAGAAAATTCTTCAACATCTGATGACCGTGTTCGGTTAAAATTGATTCAGGATGAAATTGAACACCAAAGGTGGGATGTTCTTTGTGACGCAAGCCCATCAATTCCCCTTCGGCTGTCCAAGCCGTGCGCTGCAAACACTCGGGAAGCGGCTCATCGACAATCAGCGAATGGTAACGTGTGGCTGTAAAAGGCGAGGGAAGACCTGCAAAAATACCCTTACCATCATGTTCAATAGGACTGGTTTTGCCATGCATCAAACGTGGGGCACGAATCACCGAACCACCAAAGACTTGTGCCATCGATTGATGCCCTAAACAGACTCCAAAAATAGGTAACGTGCCTGAAAATTGTCGAATCACATCCATTGAAATACCCGCATCATCAGGTGTGCAAGGACCGGGTGAAATCAAGATGCGGTCGGGTGAAAGTTCGCGAATATCATCAATACTCACGTCATCATTGCGATAAATGATGGGGGTTTCACCCAATTCACCCAAATATTGAACCAAATTGAAGGTAAATGAATCGTAATTATCAATCACCAAGATGCTCATGATGTTGTATCCTTTGTTGGATTGAAATGTTGGGCTTGTGCCAATGCAACCGAGTTAAACATCGCACTGGCTTTATTGACGCACTCTTGATGTTCTTTTTCAGCCACAGAATCGGCGACAATACCCGCTCCAGCTTGCACATAAATCATATCATTTTGAATGACCGCCGTGCGAATAATAATGGCTGTATCCATCGTTTCACCACCGAAGGAAATATGCCCAATACATCCACCATAAGGGCCACGTGGTTCAGCTTCTTGTTCTTGTATAATTTGCATGGCACGAATTTTAGGTGCGCCAGAGAGCGTACCAGCGGGGAAGGTCGCCGCCAATAAATCCAACGCATCCACATCGTGGCGCAAGCTTCCTTCCACTTGTGAAACAATGTGCATGACATGGGAGTAACGCTCTACACGCATCGATTCAGAGACTTGAACTGTGCCAAATTCGCAGACTCGACCCAAATCATTGCGCCCCAAATCCACAAGCATGACATGTTCAGCCGTTTCCTTGGTATCTGCAAGAAGTTCTTTTTCCAGTGCCATATCTTCTGCGCTGGAAGTACCTCGTGGACGTGTGCCAGCAATCGGTCGAACAATGCCACGATTGCCCTCTTTTTTGACCAAAGTTTCAGGTGATGAGCCAATCAAAATAGTGTCATCCACATGCAAATAAAATAAATACGGTGAAGGATTAATATGACGAACAGCACGATAAATCGAAAGTGGATCGCATGTTAGTGGTGCTGAAAAACGCTGCGATAACACCACTTGGAAAATATCACCTGATAAAATGTATTCTTTGGCTTGATTGACCATATGTTCATAGTTGGCTTGACTAAGATGGGATTGCGGTCGTTCTACGTCCGAAAGATTCATGTCTAAACGCATAGATTCAGGCAACTGTGCTTTGGCAATACGTGTTTCCATGCTATCCAACAAAACACTGGCATGGTGTGCATCTGAATCTAAGACGCATAAATGCATCACCCCATGCAAACTATCCATGATGACAAAACGATCCACAATCATATAGGCAGCCAGTGTGCTATCAGGAATATCACTTTTGATACCTGCTTCAAAATGATGCACCATATCGTACGCAAAATAACCCACTGCACCGCCAGCAAAGGGTAAATCATCGGCATCTTGCATGACATCTTTCTCAATGACCTGTTCGCGCAACCATGTTTGCATATCACTGGAAAGAATATCTGTTTCACCAGAGCGATGGCGCAGATGTAGTTTACCCTGTTTTTCAACAGCGACTGTGGCAGGCGCAAAACCTAAAATACTATAACGCCCCCAATGTTCACCACCTTCAGCACTTTCAAACAAGAAACAATCTTGTTCACCACGCAGGCAATAAAATAGTGCAACAGGGGTGTTGCAATCAGCAGATAGCGTACGACGAAATAATTTCACAGTGGGTTCTTTCCTCATATTTTAAAAAACGGCGGAAGATTAACACTGTATCTATAAAAAACCGACTATCTAAATAGTTCCCTTTTCAAACGGTTTGGATATTGCTTTACGTTGTCATATCTAGGAGTCTTGCGAACCATGATATCATTGATTATTTTCATGACTCTGCGTGAAAATACCAATACACAAGGTCATCAATTTATTATCATTCAGACCTTTGTAGAAATATTGAACCCTATATTCTATGTGTAACATCAATATATAAAAAATACAGTTCAAAAATAAAAATAATATGTGAGGAAAATATATGGACGAAGTTCTAAATCCAGCAACACCTATTCTGATTGAAGATGAGATGAAACACTCCTATTTAGATTATGCGATGAGTGTCATTATCGGACGTGCATTGCCTGATGCCCGCGATGGTTTGAAGCCTGTGCATCGTCGTATTTTGTATGCCATGCAAGATTTGGGTTGTACGCATGAGAAGCCGTATAAAAAATCCGCCCGTGTCGTCGGTGATGTGATTGGTAAATATCATCCACATGGTGATACAGCCGTTTATGATGCTATGGTACGGATGGCACAAGCTTGGAGTATGGGTCATGTATTGATTGATGGGCAGGGTAACTTTGGTTCAGTGGATGGTGATTCACCTGCTGCCATGCGTTATACTGAATCACGCATGAGTAAACTTTCATCTGAGTTACTGGCTGATATTGATAAAGATACCATCGATTTTGGACCAAACTATGATGGTTCATTGTCCGAACCCAAAGTGTTACCTGCTAAATTCCCATGTTTATTGGTCAATGGTTCACAAGGTATTGCTGTGGGCATGGCAACCAATATTCCTCCCCATAATTTGAAGGAAACAATCGATGCAACTCTTGCGTTAATTGATAACCCCAATGTCGATGATGATGCCTTGATGCAACTGATGCCAGGCCCTGATTTTCCAACAGGTGGCTTTATTTATGGTCGTAAAGGTATGCGTGATGCCTTCCTTACAGGACGTGGATCAGTCACCATGCGTGCCAAAGCATCGGTAGAAACGCATGCTCGCACCAAACGATCAGCATTGATTATTTCAGAGCTACCTTATCAAGTAAATAAGGCTAAATTGATTGTTCATATTGCTCATTTGGTTCGTGATAAGAAAATTGAAGGTATTTCTGAACTTCGTGATGAATCTGATCGACAAGGGATGCGCATTTACATTGAATTGAAGCGCAATGAAATTCCAGAAGTCATCTTAAATAATCTTTATAAACAAACTCAATTACAATGTAATTTTAGCTGCAATATGTTAGCACTTTTGGATGGTCAGCCTAAATTATGTGGTGTGCGTGAATTATTACTTCACTTTATTGATCACCGTCGCCAAGTTGTTACACGTCGCTGCTTGTTTGATTTAAATAAAGCCGAAGCACGCGCTCATATTTTACAAGGTTTGTTGATTGCTTTGGATAGCATTGATGCGGTTATTAAATTGATTCGCGGAAGTCAAACAGGTGCTGAAGCGAAAACAGGCTTAATCGATACATTTGGCTTGTCCGATAAACAATCGCAAGCGATTTTAGATATGCGTTTACAACGTTTAACGGGTTTGGAATACGATAAAATTAAGCGTGAATTTGAAGATATTCAAGTGATTATCACACGCTTAAAAGTCATTTTAGCCGACCAAAGTGAATTGATGAAAGTCATTCGCACGGAACTGGTAGAACTTTGTGAGAAATATTCGAATCCTCGTCGTTCTGAAATCATGGATGAAACATCTGAATTATCTATGGAAGATTTGATTACCGAAGAAGATATGGTGGTCACGATTTCCAATGAAGGTTATATCAAGCGGAATGCAACCAGTCTTTATCGTGCGCAACGCCGTGGTGGTAAAGGCAAAACAGCCATGACCACCAAAGAAGAAGATTTTGTTACCCAATTAATGGTGGCATCAACGCATGATTATCTATTGTTTTTCTCTGATAAAGGGCGTGTTTTCCTCAAAAAAGTCTATGACTTACCACAAGCAGGACGTGCAACACGCGGTAAGGCTTTGATTAACTTATTACCCGTTGAAAAGAATGAAAAAATTTCAGCAACCTTGGCAATTCGTGAATTTGATGATGACCATTTTATTGTCATGGGTACGAAAAAAGGTGTCGTAAAGAAAACCAAGCTCTCTGAATATAAAAATATTCGTAGCAATGGCATTATTGCTATCAGACTCGATGATGATGATGAATTGGTAGGTGTGATTCGCTCCAATGGTGAACAGGATATTATGTTGGCATCCAGTGGCGGCAAACTGATTCGTTTTGCTGAAACAGATGTTCGTTCTATGGGTCGTAGTACGCGTGGTGTCACAGGTATGCGTTTAGCTGAAGGTAATACAGTCATTTCTATGACCTTGGTGGCTGAAAAAGCATCTTTGTTGGTGGTGTCTGAACATGGCTATGGTAAACGTACCTTGATTTCAGAATACAACCGTCAAAAACGTGGTGGGCAAGGTGTCTTCACACTCAAAACAGGTGATCGCAATGGTGCGATGGTGGCATCTCTTCAAGTCTTAGATGATGATCAAGTCATGATAATGACGGATACAGGTCGTTTAATGCGCATGAAAATGAATGGTATTTCTGTGATTGGTCGCAATACACAAGGTGTAACCTTGATCAAGTGCAATAAAAAAGAACGTGTGATTGGTGCTGTGCGTGTCCTCGAAAAACAAGATGACGATGATGTTGAAATGGATGAATCTCAGGGTGATGTTGAGGGTCATGTTGGTGATGAAGCATGATTGATCGCAAAGCATTTCGTCAAAACTTTGAAGTCATGCAGGCAGGCTTAGCTCGACGCAACTCCGATTTGCTTGCTGAAGGCTCTGCTTGGTCAAAAGCCAAAGACTTGGATATTGCTCAACGTGACATCAAAGCCAAATCCGAAGCTTTGCAAGCTGAACGCAACAGCGTCTCTAAAATGATTGGTGAAAAGAAACGTGCGGGTGAAGATGTTTCAGATATCATGAAAAAGATGAGTGAAGCTGCCAAAGCGGTAAAAGTCTTGGATACTCAAGCCAAAGAAGCGGAAGAAGCCTTTGTGTCTGCTTTGATGGAAATTCCCAATATTCCGGATGATTCTGTACCTGATGGTGCAGATGAAACAAGCAATATTGAGATTCGCCGCTGGGGAAATCCTCGCCAAGATGAGGTTCCACCCCATTGGGATATTGGCGAATCTTTGGGTATTTTAGATTTTGATGCAGGTGTCAAATTGGCAGGTAGTCGGTTTTCTGTCATTCGTGGTGTGGGCGCACGTTTAGAACGTGGTTTGATGCAATTCATGTTGGATATGCATGTGGATCAACATGGTTATGAAGAAGTTTGGGTACCTGCCATTGCCAATCGAAAAACCTTAACGGGAACTGGTCAACTGCCTAAATTTGAAGATGATTTGTATCGACTTGAAGGGGAAGATGCTTTTCTGATTCCCACCGCTGAAGTACCTGTCACCAATCTTTATCAAGATGATATTTTGAATCCATCATCCTTACCGATTAAACATTGTGCTTACACGCCATGTTTTCGCCGTGAAGCAGGTTCAGCAGGGCGAGATACACGTGGTATGATTCGTCAACATCAATTTGATAAAGTGGAAATGGTGCAGTTGGTACATCCTGATGATGCACTGACAAGCTTAGATGAGATTACAAACCATGCCGCAGCAATTTTAGAAGCCTTGGACTTGCCTTATCGTGTGGTGAATTTATGCGCAGGTGATATTGGTTTTTCAGCTCAAAAAACATACGACCTTGAGGTTTGGCTGCCGAGTCAATCATGCTACCGTGAAATTTCTTCATGTTCATCGTTTGGTCAATTTCAAGGGCGACGTGCAGGTATTCGTTTTCGTTCCGAATCGGGTAAACCCGAAGCTGTGGCAACGCTCAATGGTTCAGGTTTAGCCATTGGACGTACGTTGGTAGCAATTCTCGAAAATGGTTGGCAAGCCGATGGTTCGGTCATCATTCCGAAAGTATTGCGCCCCTATGTGGGCAATTTGGAACGTATTGAAGCATCCTGAACTGCATGAATGAGCACATCAAGATAGAAGCTTCTTGGAAGCATGTTTTATCGGACGCTTTCAAGAAGTCTTCCATGCATGACTTGCGTGTTTTTTTATGCCAACGTCAACAAGAGGGTGCGAAGATTTATCCACCAAACCATGATTTTTTTTCAGCTTTTAATATCACCCCCTTTGAACAAGTGAAGGTTGTGATTTTGGGGCAAGATCCTTATCACGGCGAAGGTCAGGCACATGGTTTATGTTTTTCCGTTGCACCTCATGTGCCTTTACCGCCGTCACTGAGTAATATTTTCAAAGAACTAAGCGATGATTTGCATATCCCTATGCCCGAACATGGCTGTTTAACGCATTGGGCAAGGCAAGGTGTTTTATTGTTAAATAGTGTATTGACAGTAGAGAAAGGCAAAGCCAATGCACACCAAGGTCAAGGTTGGGAAACATTTACAGATGATGTCATTGCAGTGTTGAACGAAAAAAAAGAACACATCGTGTTTATTTTATGGGGTGCTTATGCGCAAAAAAAAGCATCTTTTGTGGATGAAAATAAACATTTGATGATCAAAGCACCTCATCCTTCACCTCTTTCATCGTACCGAGGATTTTTTGGTCAACATTATTTCTCGCGTATCAATGAAGATTTACAAGAGCATGGCATGGCAGCGATTGATTGGCAGTTACCAGCTTTAGAAGAAGCCAAACAACAATTCCGAAGTATTGAACAAATGAACCAGACGGTATTGCATGACTGATATTTTACTCACCACACTCAATGCACGTTATGTTCATACATCGATTGGTTTACGTTATTTATTGGCGAATCTTCATGAGCTTCAAACACAAAGTGAGATCATGGAATTTACCATCAATGACCAAGTGCAAGATATTGCGGAACAATTGCTTGCAAAACAGCCCCGCATCATTGGTTTGGGTGTGTATATTTGGAATGCCCTTGAAATATCCGCATTGATTGAAACATTGAAAAAAGTTTCCCCTGAAACCATCTTGGTACTCGGTGGTCCTGAAGTCAGTTATACACCCATACGTGTCAATATGGATGCTGCGGATGTCATCATTCAGGGTGAAGGTGAATGGGCTTTTTATGATGTGTGTAAAAAAATATTACTGGGTGATATGCCAGAAAATCGCATCATCAAAGCTGATGTCGTTCCTTTGGATAATCTTGTTTTACCTTATCGTTTTTACACCGATGAGGATGTAAAACACCGTTATATGTATGTGGAAGCATCACGGGGTTGCCCATTTGCATGTGAATTTTGTTTATCTTCGATGGATAATCGCGTGCGTAACTTATTCATTGATAAGCTTTTAGATGAGTTTGAAATGCTTTGGCAACGTGGGGTGCGAAGCTTTAAGTTTATTGATCGAACGTTTAATTTAAATCCTCGTATTTCCAATAAAATTTTGGATTTCTTTCTTGCCAAAAACGAGCCTTATTTTGCTCATTTTGAAGTCATTCCCGATCACTTTCCTGCAAGTATCAAAGAACGTATTGGACAGTTTCCACCTGCTTCTTTGCAGTTGGAAATAGGTATTCAAACCTTAAACCCTGTGGTGGCTGAACGTGTGCATCGCAAGCTTAATCTTGAGAAAATTAAAGAAAATATCGCTTATTTATCTCATAAAACGAAAGCTCACATGCACCTTGATTTGATTGTCGGCTTACCGGGTGAAGATTTAAATAGCTTTGGTCAAGGCTTAAACCAACTCTGTGCGCTTACTGATGCGGAGATTCAAATTGGTATTTTGAAGAATCTATCAGGCACGAGTTTATCACGTCATAATGAGGCGTGGGGCATGATTTATTCAGATAGGCCACCGTATGATATTTTGAAAAATAGTGTCTTATCCTTTGAGGATATTCAAAATATGAAACGCTTTGCACGCTTTTGGAATCTGTATCGCAACAGTGGGAATTTTAAAACATCGTTAGCTTATCTTTACGCTGATGATGATGTATTTATGGGATTTTTTAATTTTTCAACATGGGTTTACCAACAAACACAATCGACTTGGAAGATTTCATTAGAACGTTTGGCAAAACTGTTGTTTGATTATTTAAGCCAAGCAAAAAATATCTCTAAACCATTGATTGCGGATGCCTTATCGAATGATTTAATGAAACTTGAAGGGCGCGTGTTGCCGAATTTCTTAAAACCCTTTGTAGCGTATATTCCCAAAGTAAAACAGAAAAAAGTATCAGGGCACAGTAAACGCCAGCAAAGACATATTCTTTAAGTTTACAAACTGATATGAGGTACATCGTCATGTCAGAAATAGTTACAATAAAGCTTTCAAAAGACCTGCTGCTTTATGTTCAGTTTCAATCTTTTCTAATTGGGCATTCGAATCAGCCACAATACCTGCACCTGCTGCCCACTGTAAATGATTGTTCTCGTGCCAAAAACTACGAATGATAATATTAAAATCGGCACTGCCATCCCAAGCAATATAGCCTAGACTTCCTGTATAAGGCCCACGCGCTTGATGTTCCATCTCATGAATAATTTCCATGCAACGCACTTTGGGGCAGCCTGTAATGGTGCCTCCAGGAAACATGGCTTGAAATAAATCAATGACATCATATTGCTTATCAAGCTGACCCCGAATATTGGAAACAATGTGTTGCACGGTTGGATACTTCTCAACGCTCATCAACTCATTGACTTCGATACTTCCTGCTTCACAGACTCGCCCTAAATCATTTCGTTCTAAATCGACTAGCATAATATGTTCAGCCCGTTCTTTATCGGATAATAACAACTCATCATGCAAGGCTTGATCGGCATCGCCATGACTACGCTTACGTGTGCCAGCAATAGGGCGTGTTTCAGCTATACCTTCTTTGGATAAAGAGAATAAACGCTCAGGCGATGAAGAAATGAGTGTAAAATCATCGAGCTGAAAAAAACAAGAAAAGGGTGCCGAATTGACCTTTCTTAATTGCGCATATAAATCAAGCAATGAGCTTTTGGGAAAGCAACTTTGCCAAAAACGTGCAATATTGACTTGAAAGACATCACCTGATGCGATGTATTCTTTCACACGTTCCACAGCTTCAGGGTAATCACTTTTACCATTTTCTTGTATCGAAATAGTGTCAGGAAGAGAGGGAGAAGCTAAAGCATTGAATGCCAATGATGTTTTATCAAGCATGCTTTCAAGCTCATCTAAGTGCGCTTCACTGATTGAGGATGCGAGATGTATTTTTTCATCTTCAGCTTGAAAACATAAGCTCCAATCAGGTTCATGCAAACACAACATACCCGTTGAAGATTTGCTTTTTGCTTGAGGTAAACGTTCCAATAAGGTTGATACTTCATACGACGCATAAACAAGATGCTGAATGGCAGGAAAATCAATGTTCTTCCGAGTTAGTTTTGATTTCCACGATGAAAAAAAGACTTCGGCATCAAGAGGGTTTTGTAACCATGTGGTACGACCCTTTTTAGAAACAATAAATTGATAACCACGACCTTTAGGATCTTCCAATATCGCCGCACATTGTTCAGAAAAAGAAAAGAACACTTCATGAGCATGAAGTGTTCTTTTAAGTGTTCGTGTAAAGAGTGAACGCTTACTTTTTTGTGTTGAACTAGCCAAATTTGCGAATAATCAAGGATGCATTGGTACCACCAAATCCAAAGGAGTTGGAAATAGCAACATCAATATTCACATCACGCGCCGTATGTGGCACATAATCCAAGGGACACTTCGGATCTTGCTTGTCCAAATTGATCGTTGGAGGAACAATGCCATGTTGAATAGCTAAGACAGAAAATGCAGCTTCAATACCACCTGTTGCGCCCAGTAAATGCCCTGTCATGGATTTAGTAGATGAGACCATCAATTTAGATGCGTGATTACCAAAGACCGACTGAATACCTTGTGTTTCACAAACATCACCACCCAATGTTGATGTTCCATGAGCATTGATATAATCAACATCTTCAGGATTCAAATGCGCACGTTTTAATGCATTTTCCATGCACTTCGCACCACCTGAACCTTCTGGCGCTGGTGTGGTGATGTGATAAGCATCTGCGGACATACCATAGCCTACAATTTCAGCTAAAATATTTGCGCCACGTGCTTCAGCAGAAGCTAACGATTCAAGCATTAACACACCTGAACCTTCACCCATAATAAAGCCATCCCGATCAACATCCCAAGGTCGACATGCTTTTTCTGGGTCATCATTGCGTGTGGATAATGCACGTGCTGCGGAAAAACCACCTACAGCCAATTCACAAATACAAGCTTCTGAACCACCTGCAAATATCGCATCGGCATCGCCACGAACAATCATTTCATAAGCATCACCAATGGCATGTGTGCCTGTAGCACATGCACTTACAGGTGAAATATTAGGGCCTTTAGCACCCGTTAACATGGAGACCCATCCTGAAACCATATTGATAATGGTCATGGGAATAAAGAATGGTGATATTTTACGAGCGCCACCTTTTTCATAAGCACGCATGGTGCGCTCAATCGCAGGCATGCCACCAATACCAGAACCAATGACAACACCCACACGATCTTCATTTTTTTCATTGATTTCTAAACCCGATTGCTCCAATGCCATTTGAGCTGCGCCAACGGCATAATGAATAAATGTATCCATTTTTCGAGCATCTTTACGGTTTACAAAATCATTCACATCGAAGTCACGAACTTCACCTGCAATAGTACAAGCCATGCCTGCTGCTTCGGCATCAAAATGACTGATTCGTGAAATGCCAGATTTTCCTGAAATAAGATTATTCCAAGTTTTATCCGTACCTGTACCAAGTGGTGTAACCAGCCCGATACCCGTGACAACGACGCGGTTTGTCATAATTACTCAGCCTTTGCTGCTACGTAATCAATAGCGTTTTGAACGCTTTGAATTTTTTCTGCATCATCATCTGGAATTTCTACGCCAAACTCTTCTTCAAAAGCCATGACCAATTCAACTGTATCCAATGAATCTGCACCCAAATCATCAACAAATGATGAATCTGAATTGATCTCGCTCTCATCAACATTGAGTTGATCGGCAACAATTTTAATAATTTTACTTTCGATTTCTGCAGACATATTAGTCCTCCCTAACGAATTTAAATGCGGCTTCTAAACATGGCTTAAAAACCTGTCAAGAAGCTTCCATGCATCTGTGCGACAAAAAACTTTCATCCCACAGGATGAAATCCTACATATACATGCCACCATTGACATGTAAAACTTGTCCTGTGATATAGGATGCTGATTCACTTGCTAAGAAAACGGCAGTAGCAGCAATATCTTCAGGCTTTCCTAAGTGTCCTAAAGGAATCTTTTGCACCAATGCTGCATGCACATCATCGCTTAGTTTATCGGTCATATCCGTGGCAATAAAACCTGGTGCGATGGCATTCACTGTGATGTTTCGTGAGCCGACTTCTTGTGCCAAAGAACGTGTCATGGCATCAATGCCACCTTTGGATGCACAATAATTTAATTGACCAGTGTTGCCTAATGAAGCGACAACGGACGAGATGTTAATGATGCGGCCACTGCGTGCCTTCATCATGGGTTTCAAGGCTGCTTGTGAAGCATAAAACACGGATGATAAATTGGTATCTATCACAGCCTGCCAATCGTCAGTTTTCATACGCATGGCAAGTCCATCACGGGTAATACCTGCATTATTCACCAAGACATCCAATCTGCCCAAGTCTTTGACAACGCCCTGCACAAAGCTTTTAACAGCATCGGCATCGGTGACATTCACCACATGCCCCAAGACTTTACCACCATGCGTTAATAATTTTTCAACAGCAGCTTGTACGGTTGCTTCACGTGTGGCGCAAATGGCTAAGTCATAACCTGCTTTTGCCAAGGATTCTGCCACTGCAAAGCCAATACCTCGACTCGCTCCAGTTACGATTGCAACGGGTTTGTTATCACTCATGCTTTAACCGCCTTATCCATCATTTCAGGTGTTGATACCACCGCCACTGATAATGTTTTATCAATGCGCCGTACCAAACCTGATAATACTTTTCCTGCGCCCATTTCTACAGCCGATGTTACGCCCAGTTTCGACATCGCTTGAATGCTTTCCGTCCAACGCACAGGAGAAACAAGTTGTTCTACCAAAGCGGATTCAATATCGGCAACATCACTCAAAGAACAGGCTCTTGCATTGCTCCAAACATGACAGTTAGGACGATGCAATGTTAATTGGGATAATTTATCTTGTATGGCATCCGCAGCAGGCTGCATCAAAGGGGTATGGGATGGCGCACTTACTGCCAAAGGTAAAGCCCGTTTAGCACCTGCTTCTTTGGCTGCCAGCATCAATTTTTCTACAGCTAAAGCATGACCTGCAATCACCAATTGTCCGGGGCAATTAAAGTTTGCTGCCCAAACTTTTTGATCATCGGATGATACATCTGCACATAAATCAACCAGCGTTTGATCATCCAAACCAATAATAGCAGCCATTTTACCGATACCTTGAGGAACGGCAGATATCATGGCTTGCCCACGAAAGGAGACCAATTGAACGGCATCTGAGAAGTCAATCACATCAGCAGCCACTAAGGCTGAATATTCACCTAAACTATGACCTGCCATATGAGCTGGCATATCACCACCACGCTCTTTCCATGCTCGAAACATGGCAATCGATGCGGTCAATAAAGCAGCTTGTGTATATTGGGTTTGATCCAGTTGCTGTTGTTCATCTTGAAGTACCAAGGCTTGCATATCATAAGCTAAAACATCGGAGGCTTCTTCAAAGGTTGTTTGAACCACAGCTTCGTTGGCTAAAAAATCAGCCAACATGCCTTTGGATTGTGAACCCTGCCCTGGAAATAAAAATGCCAAAGATTGATTCATTATTTACTCCAACGAATAAGATTTGCACCCCAAGCAAAGCCAGCAGCAAAAGCTTCGAGCAACAATATTTGTCCAGTTTGAATAGAACCTTGGCGATACAAATGATTCAATGCCAAGGGAACGCTGGCAGACGATGTGTTGGCATGTTCACCAACCGTAACCACCATATGTCCTGTTTTCATGTTCATTTTTTTAGCAGTGGCATTCAATATACGAATATTGGCTTGGTGTGGTACCAACCAGTCCACATCTGATTTTTGTAGTCCATATTTATCTAAGACTTCGCCAACGACTTCGCCTAATTTATTTACGGCAACACGAAAGACTTCGTTGCCTTTCATCTCAATCGCTGCAACACCTGCCGCATCCATTGAGAAATCAATGGGTTTACCGGGTTCATGGCGCATATGTTGATGTTTTGCCATCAATAATTGACGATAAGAACCATCACAGTGTAAAACAGAACCAATGATGCCACCTTGTTCTTCCCGACTTTCAAGCACCACAGCACCCGAGCCATCACCAAAAAGAACGCAGGTGTTTCGATCTTTCCAATCCACAATGCGTGACATGGATTCTGCACCAATCATCAACACACGTTTGAACATACCACCACGTATCATGCCATCCGCTTGAGCGAGTCCATAAACAAAACCCGAACAGACAGCTTGAATATCCCAAGCTGGTAAATCTTTACCGCCCAATTTATATTGCACGACACTCGCCGTAGATGGGAAGACCATATCAGGTGTAGTTGTTGCAACGATTAAGGCATCCATATCATCAATGCTTAAACCTGCATCATCGAGCGCTTGTTTTGCCGCTTCAACAGCCAAATCAGAGGTTTGTTGGTCTTGAGCAATAATATGACGTTGGGTGATACCTGTGCGTTCACGAATCCAAGCATCGCTGGTATCAACCATCTTTGATAATGCTTGATTGGATAAAATACGTTCGGGAAGATAACCGCCCACGCCCACAATATGTGTTTGTAAACTCATGTTACCTCCATGACCTCATTCATTGTTTCAAGGGTTCGTTTTATTAAATCTGCTTCCACTTGACGAATCGCCACATCAATCGCACATGTGTAGGCATAAGCATCAGCGCCACCATGACTTTTCACCACAACGCCGTTCAAACCAAGCAAAGGTGCGCCATTATGTTCACTTGGATTTAAGGTGTCTTTCACGCGAGTTAATGCTCCGCGTGCCAAAAGAGCACCTGTTTTAGCGACAATATTCGATGTTAATTCTTGTTTCACTTGCTTAAACATGAGTTTTGCCAAGCCTTCCATTGTTTTAAGTGCAACGTTACCTACAAAACCATCGCACACGACAACATCGACACGATCTGAAAATAAATCAGTGCCTTCAACATTGCCAATGAAATTTAATTTGGTTTCGCGTAAACGTGTGGCGGCAACCTTGATGACATCGGTACCTTTGGCATCTTCTGAACCAATATTTAATAAACCAACACGGGGGCTTTTCATGTTTTCAGCGGCTTGCAAATAACAACTACCCATGACGGCAAATTGAACCAAATGTTCTGAGGAAGAATCCACATTTGCACCAATATCAAGAAAGAATGTACTTCCACCATCGGCAGCAGGAATCATGGATGCAATGGCAGGTCGATCAATACCCGGTAAGGTTTTCAAAATAAACTTTGAAATCGCCATCAATGCGCCTGTATTACCTGCACTGACCAAAACATCCCAATCACCATCACGTACAGCTCTTGCAGCGACATGAATGGACGATTGTTTTTTGCGACGTAAGGCAACTGTTGGGGTGTCAGTCATGTGAATCACATCAAGAGCAGGAACGATGGTAACAACATCACTCAAACCCTTGTCGGCTAAACATGGCGCTAACACTTCTTCTAAGCCACAAATTCCTAATTGAATATTTGAATACTTTGTTTGTTTTTGTTTGGCATGCATCAAAGCCAAAGCGTCAATGACCATGGTTGGAGCATCATCTCCACCATGACCATCGACTAAGACGCGAATATTTTTAGACATACTCACCTGTTCAATGGGTTTTATACTGCTGTACCTTCAATCACTTCACGACCTTTGTATTGACCGCAACTTTGGCATGCATGATGTGGACGTACTGTTTCGCCACATTCAGGGCATTCAGACATTGCTGCCACAGTGATGCCATCGTGTGCGCGACGCATATTACGTTTAGACTTGCTTGTTTTTCTCTTTGGAACTGCCATTTTATCACTCCTACTGATAACAAGGGACTCACTCCCTAGTTACTTACTTATCAAACTTCATTGCTGCCAAGGCTGCAAATGGATGACTTGAAGCCAAAGCGTTGCATCCGCAATCACCTTGATTTAAATCCATTCCACAGTTTTGACACAAACCTTTACATGTGCTGCTACAAACGACACACGCTTCCCATGCTAACCAAACATCTTCACGCAACACATCCATCAAATTTAAACAATCGGATACAGGAATGACTTCAATATCTAACTTTTCTTCGTCATCCACATCTTGCAACTCAATAAGGCTATATTTACGCTGGCATTCATGTTCTGATTGCCATTCAAAATCAGATAAACAACGAACACATTGGCGTAACATGGATACTTTCCATGATCCATTTAAAGTGTAAATATCATGAGCATATTCAATCGATCCCTGCCATGTTGCAGTAGCACAGATACCCACAAGCGGATCTACAGATCCTTCATCTGACATCAAACGTTCAGGAGAAATCTCCCATTGCCATGTTTTACCTGTTTTACGGATATCAGGAAGGTGGACACACATTTGTTGCGACATCTAAACACCCCTCAATCTATTCAACAGCATCATGAAGGCGCGCATCTTAGGTATCACTTGAAGTCGGTCAAGTTTCACACGAAATTAAAAGGTTTTTAAAAAGTTTGCTTAAATTGAATAATATGCCTTCGAGACTTTTTATCGGGGCGTTTTTTAGGTGCTGGCGAAGATGCCGCATGGTTTCGCTGTTGTTCTCGAACGGTTTCGCGGGCTTGAATACTGTCATCGCTCTCTTGATATAAACCCTGTGCAAGGCTTGCAGAACCACGTTTTCCTGCCAACGCCAATACCGTCAATTCAAATGTTTCCAGTCCTTTTTTAATGACTAGTAAATCACCTTTTTTCACTTCTTTGGAAGGTTTGGCACGCACACCATTCAAGCTGACGTGCCCACTTTTGATGGATTGACTCGATAAGGTACGTGTTTTGAAAAAACGTGCCGCCCATAACCATTGATCTACACGCACACTCATCGCATATTCTGCCATTGTTTTTCAAGCCGTTTTACTGAAATAGGTATGCTTGTTTTTAGGCTTTGGGCAAACATAGATACACGTAATTCTTCAATCATCCAACGAAATCGCACTAAATCATCACTGTTTACGCCTGTTTTAAGACGTTGCTCATAGTTTTGCCAAAAATGATTCACTTGTTCGGATAAGCTTTTATCTTTTGCCAAATCACGCCCTGATTTTTCGATACGAATCGCTGCCGCCTTCAAAAAACGTGGTACATGAGCCAACCATGTAACAGGCGTATGGGCAACAAAATTAACGCTTATCAAATGATCAAGTTGTTGTTGTACATCGGCTAACATGGCTGCTTTTTGCGGCGCAATACTTTGTTGCATGCTTGCTCGGACATGTGCATATGCTTGTAAGGCATCATCCACCCATTGCATGATGCGCTGCCCTTCTTGCACCAGTTTGCTACGTCCTTGTTCCAAGCAGGCTTCAAAATCAGCTTGCGTGCGTGGCAACACGCCTGATAAAAAAACCGATTCAAAGGTTTTGTTGATGACATCTTGACGTAATATTTCAGCATCACCCAATAAGGCAGCGTGCATCATCATCGCTTTATTCTTTTTCATCTGTTGCTGTAATATTTTGACTTGTTGGTACATCGCCAACATCAATAATCGTCGTACACCTGCATACATCGCATGATCTGCGGCGTGTTGTTGTTCAAACATCACAATGGCAACACTATCTTGTCGATCCACCAAAGCTGGAAAACGTTGCATCTGCAAACCTTGAAGTTTTTGTGTGACAGATTCGGGTAAATCACCAAAATCCCAGCGTTTAATTGCTTCTTTTTCTAAAGCATGGGGGATGATTTTTACTTGCTCACTATGGGCAAATTTCTGCTGTAAGTATTTTAAATCCGTATGCTCTTGTAATATTTTTTTGCGTTCATTGAGGACACGAAAATTCATCTTGAGATGCTTGGGTAAGGTATCGAGATTCCATTGTTCGTTGCTGATATAGATGCCCGTCATGCGTTCAAGTTGACGTGAAAAACTCGATAAAAGATTTCCTTCTGCAAAGGTCATGGCATCCATCGCTGCTTCTGCAAACTGGGGTGCAGGGACAAAATTCCGTCGCAATGATTTAGGTAAACCTTTAATCAAAGCCATTAATTTTTCTTGCAACATGCCCACGACCAACCATTCAAAGCGTTCGGCTTGCAGTTGCCCCAACATGGCTTGAGGAATGATTAAGGTGATACCATCAGCATGGTGGGACGGATCAAAGTGATACTCATAACGCAAACACTGTGCGCCTATTTGCACGCTATCGGGAAAATCACTGGCATGAATAGACACATCTCGATTGGCAAGCAATACATCATGGCTTAAATACAAGTATTTGGGCTGCTTGGTTTCAATGTCTTTGCGCCATTGTTCAAACAGTTTTCCGCTATACACATGGTCAGGAATCAAGGCATCAAAAAACTCAAAAATGACTTGTTCTTCTGCCAACACATCCCGTCGCCGTGATTTTGCTTCAAGTTTCTCTAAATTTTTTATCAAACTTTGATTGTGTTGGGCATACTTTCCAAACGTTCGAAATTCACCCAACACCAAGGCATGACGAATAAATAATTCACGCGATACAGTTTTATCAATAGCACCATAATGGATGATACGCTGCGCAACCACCGTTAAACCAAACAAGCTTAAACGTTCATAAGCCAATACTTGGGCACGTTTTGATGACCAATGCGGTTCAGAATAGTCATGTTTGATGATATGAGCTGCCAAACGTTCCAGCCATAGCGGATCAATCGGGGCAATGATGCGTGCATACAAACGATTGGTTTCCATTAAATTCGCTGCCATCAACCATTTGGGTGGTTTTTTATACATGCCAGAACCAGGAAATATCGATAATTTCAAGTTTCTTGCACCCAAATAGTTTTTTCCATCCTCTTGTATCGCAATATGCCCCAATAAACCTGCCAATAATGCACGATGAATATCATCAGGTTTTGCAGGCTGCTGATTGGGTTTTAAGCCTAAATCTCGCAACATACCCCATAGTTGCCCATGTAAATCATGCCATTCACGCAAACGAATATACGATAAATAATGTTTTTGACACAGTTTACGCAATTGATTTTTAGAATGAAGTTTGGCTTGTTCGTGATACCAATCCCATAATTTTACATAACTCATGAAGTCCGATGTTTCATCACGAAAAATGCGCTGTTGTTGATCTGCTTTTTGTTGTGCATTCATCGGGCGTAAACGTGGATCTTGTACTGAAAGTGCCGATACAATCACCAACACCTCATGCATTGAACCTTCCTGTTGCGCTTGTAACACCATGCGTCCCAAACGTGGATCGATGGGTAAACGTGCTAATTTTCTGCCAATGGCTGTGAGTTTGCGCTGTTTATCTACGGCTTGTAGTTCATGCAATAAACGATAACCATCCGAAATTGAACGGGATTCAGGGGGATTCATTAAAGGAAACTTTGCCACATCACCCAGACCTAAACTTGCCATTTGTAAAATCACACTGGCAAGGTTGGTGCGTAAAATTTCAGGATCGGTTTGTTCACTGCGTTGTAAAAAACTATCTTCATCATAAAGACGAATACACACACCCGATGATACACGCCCACAACGTCCAGACCGTTGCTTGGCACTGGCTTGAGAAATCGGTTCAATAGGCAAACGCTGTATCTTGGTTTTGGCGCTATAACGTGACATTCGTACCAAACCCGAATCAATCACAAAACGAATACCTGGTACGGTTAATGATGTTTCTGCCACATTGGTGGCTAAGATAATGCGCCGTCCACGATGACTTTGAAATACCCTGTCTTGTTCGCTGGCAGAGAGTCTTGAAAACAAAGGAATCACTTCGGTATGTTTCATCGCATGATTTTCCAGTGCGTGCATGGCTTCACGAATTTCACGTTCACCGGGTAAAAACACCAAGACATCACCCATCGCATCCATACGTTCTACTTCATCGACCGCTGCCACAATTGCCTGTGGTAAATCTTGTTCGATGGCATCATCATCACCCGTCATCGGATGATATAAAATATCCACGGGATAGGAGCGTCCCGATACTTCAATAACGGGCGCATCATTGAAAAAATGGGAAAAATGTTCGGTATTGATGGTCGCCGAGGTTACAATCACTTTTAAATCAGGACGTTTGGGTAAGAGTTGTTTCAAATAACCCAATAAAAAGTCAATATTTAGACTACGTTCATGGGCTTCATCGATGATAATGGTGTCATACTGTTCAAGGCGAGCATCACTTTGAATCTCTGCCAATAAAATACCATCGGTCATCAATTTAATATAACCATGTGGCTGACTTTTATCGGCAAAACGAACTTTATAACCCACATGTTCGCCAACCTTGCTAGCCAATTCTTGGGCAATACGTGTTGCCACACTTCGAGCAGCCATACGGCGTGGTTGCGTATGCCCAATCAAACCAGCAATGCCCCTCCCAAGTTGCAAACAAATTTTGGGAATTTGCGTGGTTTTTCCCGAACCTGTTTCACCTGCCACAATGACCACTTGGTTGTGTTCAATCGCATGAGAAATATCCGTGCGTTTAGCCGATACAGGTAAATCTTCTGGATAAGATATATTAGGCACACGGCTAAGTCGTTGTTGATAGATAGCTTGCGATGCAGCAAGTTTCTTTGCCACATCTTGCAAGCTTTTTTCAATGGGTTTTCCTTGTCGTAATCGGTGGTTTAAGCCATGAAGACGTTTTCCCAACACCCTTCGGTCAATCATCATGCAATGCTTAAGATGAGACATGTACTGCTGAATATCATGCTTCATGACGAGATATTTTCCTTCAATTTTTGGTAACTATTCAGCTTATCCATGATTTCCCCGATGTCGGCGTTAAAAAATGCTTATTGACACATTATTTGGAAGTGCGGCTTTAGCCACGCCTTGATACTTTATTCAGCGCAGCTAAAGCCGCACCCCCAGAGTCATGAACACACAACAAGGTTCATCCCCGAAATCCGATGAAAAGATCATAGTATGCGTAACATCAGTGAATAATTCTTAGCATGCTGCTAAATAGTGGTAATATTTTTTGCCTGTTCACTTGCATTGCCGATATAGCTTGCAGGCATCATCGCCAATAAATGAGTCTTAGCGTTATCAGGAATATCCAAATCCGTAATAAATACTTGCATGGATGCAGCGGTAATCCCTTGCCCACGGGTCAAGGCTTTGAGTTGTTCATAAGGGTTTGGTAAACCATAACGACGCATCACTGTTTGTACGGCTTCACCCAATACTTCCCAAGTCTTATCCAAATCCTCATCCAAACGTGCGGTATTGATTTCAAGTTTATGGATACCTTTTAATGCGGATTCCAATGCCAATAAGGTATAAGCAAAACCGACACCAAGGTTACGCAATACTGTTGAATCGGTCAGATCACGTTGCCAGCGAGACATGGGTAATTTTTCAGCCAAATGACGCAACACCGCATTGGCAAGCCCTAAATTTCCTTCGGCATTTTCAAAATCAATCGGGTTGACTTTGTGCGGCATGGTGGATGAGCCAACTTCGCCTGCAATCACCCGTTGTTTGAAATAACCCAAAGAAACATAACCCCAAATATCACGGCAAAAATCCATCAGAATGGTATTGAAACGTGCCACTGCATCATTGAGTTCTGCAATATAGTCATGTGGTTCAATCTGTGTGGTGTAGGGATTCCAATTTAAGCCCAAAGACTCGACAAAAGATTGGGCAATCTGTTCCCAATCAAGTTCAGGATAAGCGGCTAAATGCGCATTATAATTGCCTACAGCACCATTGATTTTGCCTAAAATAACCGTGTTTTCAATTTGTTCAATTTGACGTTGCATACGGTATGCAACATTCGCCCATTCCTTACCCATCGTGGTAGGGCTAGCGGGTTGACCATGTGTCCGTGCCAATAAAGCTTGTGCGGCAAATTCAACAGCGTTTTCTTTTAATGTTTTCAACATGGTATGAAACATGGGCAACATCACCGTATCGCGTGCTTCTTTTAGCATCAAAGCATAAGAAAGGTTGTTAATATCTTCGGAAGTGCAGGCAAAATGGAAAAATTCTGAACTTTTTGCCAATTCTTCATGCTCTGCAACTTTCTCTTTAAGAAAATATTCGACAGCTTTCACATCATGATTGGTTGTAGCTTCAATATCTTTTACACGTGCAGCATCTGTTTCCGAAAAATTGGCTACAATATCATTCAAAAAAGACTGGGCAGCATCTGAAAAAGTCGGTACTTCTTGGATGTCATGATGTGCTGCAAGCATTTGAAACCAACGGACTTCCACCGTAACTCGGGATTTAATCAATCCATACTCACTGAAAATCGGACGTAAACTGGCAACTTTACTCGCATAGCGTCCATCAAGTGGAGAAAGGGCTGAAATAGGTGAAACGTGCATGGTTAAACTCCGTCATTACTGAGAAAATAAAGGCGGCGAAAGGTACACAGCTACGTTTCATTTTCCAGTGAGCGACTTGGTTTGCAGCATGAGAGCAATAGATACTCTTGCAGCTTTTGCAGCTTATCCTTAAAGTGCGTGAGTTAAGTTTGGGAGGGATGTGTATTCTATGCCTATTTTCAATATGTTTTACATCATATCATTGTTACTACTTTCCACATCAGCTTTTGCTGAAGGTGAGGTGGCTTCAGAATCTCCGAGCTTTCAAGCCAGCGCTGAACGCGGTCAAAAAATATATGCATCAGTCTGCATTCACTGCCATAGTCTAACGCATGAAGTCAGTGCTGTAGGCTGCCCTGGATTGCAAGGTGTTGTAACACGTCATGATCCTGATTGGCTGAATGCTTGGCTAACATCCCCAGAGTCTTTTGCCAAAGTTGATAGCAAGGCAAAAAAAGTGGTAGATGCCAACCCTTATGGTTTGGTCATGCCGACACTTCCTGAAATGCAAAATGAACATGAGCGTTTGGATATCATTGAATTTCTTAAAACACTGAAGTAAATCGCAATGATTAGGATGTTATTGTTTTTCGCTTAACACGGGATTGAAGCCCTGTCGTTAAGGTATAAGGAATGGTATTCAATTGGTTTGCAAGGGATGACACTGAATGACCTTCTCCCCAAAATATAACCTCGTCACCTGTTTGAATATCACTTTCTGAACAGTTTAATAAACAATAATCCATGCACACGCGACCAATGATGGGCAACACCTCATCTTTATAAAAAGCCGAACCACTATTGGAAAGTTCACGGGGTAAGCCATCACCATAGCCGATACTTACCACTGCAATGTTCATTGCTTTTTCTACGATATAACTTGCGCCATAAGAAATGCTTTGACCTTGTTGCACCTTGCGAATTTGTATGACTTTTGCTTTTAAACACATCACTGCTTTCAAATTCATGGGTGCAGTTTCTATCGGTTCAATGCCATACAATGCTAAACCCGGACGTACCACATCAAAATAGGATGTTGCTGGCAAGGCTGCCATGCCTGCACTGTTCAACAAGGAAGCATGCACCTGCATAGGAAGCTTCGATAAGATTGATTGAAATATTTGAACTTGCTGTTGATTTAAGGGGTGTTCTGGGATGTCTGCACATGCCAAGTGAGACATGATACCTTCGATACGCATGCCAGCATGTTGACAATCCTCCCATAATGCTTGCCAATCGCTGGTGTCCAAACGGTTCATGCCAGTATTCACTTTTAACCACACAGCCGCTTGAAAGCCTTGTTGTTGTAAACAGTTGATATGCCATGTTTCTGTGATCACAGGGGTTAAATCATAGTCGACTGAAAGTTTGGCATCATCATCATCGAAAATACCCGAAAAGAGTGTTATTTTAGCATCTTCAGCGAGTAAACGCCGCAATTGAGCACCTTCAGTGGCATCCGTCACGGCAAAGGATCGGCAGCCATGTTGATACAAACATGGGGCAACATGTTCCAAACCGTGTCCATAAGCATTGGCTTTCACCACAGCCATGACTTCAGCATCACCTGATTTTTCACATAAAAGATGATAATTATAAGCTAAATTGTCTAAGGAAATATAAGCAATGGTAGGGCGCATAAACGATTAAGCAGGCAGCATCTTCTCAGCGCGCTGTAAATCATCAGGTGTATCCACACCCAAACAATGGAAATCTCCGACGGTTACAGCCATAGGATAACCATGATGCAATACCCGCAACTGTTCCAACTGTTCAGAGCTGCCGCTATCACATTCTTTTAAGCGACTGTAATGCAATAAGAAATCTTTACGATACGCATACAAGCCAACATGTTGCAAAGCTTGACCTACACCTTCTTGGCGTGGAAAAGGAATCGCAGAGCGACTAAAATACATCGCTTGTCCTTGAGCATTGAGAACCACTTTCACCACATTGGAATCTTGTAAATCTTCGGGGCGCAAAAGAGGATGTGCTAAAGTTGCCATCGACAAGTTTGTGTCTTTGCTGAAAGGCTGAATCACCGCACGAATCGCTTGAGGATCAATCAAAGGTTCATCACCTTGAACATTCACCACAATATCGCAATCCATATCTTGCACGGCTTCAGCCAAGCGTTCACTACCACTTTGATGGGGTGTTTGACTCATAAATACATCGCAACCAGCAGTGCGAGCAACATCCGCAATACGTTCATCATCTGTGGCAATAAAAACATCACCAATATCCGCTTGTTTGGCACGTTCAATGACATGCACCAACATCGGTTTGCCTGCCAAATCAGCCAATGGTTTGCCTGGAAAACGAGTCGATGCAAAGCGGGCAGGAATACCGATGACAATGTTGGATGGTTGTTGCATAGCTTGCCCCTTTAAGAAAAAACCAGCTTAATAATTTTCAATTTCCTGCCATGTTGCTGTTGC
Source organism: Mariprofundaceae bacterium (assembly GCA_030950975.1). Taxonomy (GTDB): domain Bacteria; phylum Pseudomonadota; class Zetaproteobacteria; order Mariprofundales; family Mariprofundaceae. Next base: position 33,981 of record JAUZQL010000054.1, read on the forward strand.
AGTACCGACTTTTCCGACCACCACACCTGCCGCTTTATTGGCCGTTTTCGCAGCATCTAAAGGTGCATCACCTCGAACAAGACACGCAGTAAAGACCGCAATGACCGTATCACCTGCACCTGTCACATCAAAAACATCTCGGGCAGCAGTTGGAATATGATGACATTGTTCACCATCGAATAAGGTCATGCCCTGTTCGGATCGGGTAATCAAAGCATATTTTAAGTTTAAATCAGCATGCAATTGACGGGCAATTTTTTCCACATGAGCATCATCATTGATGACATCCATATCGGCCATCGCCGCAGCTTCAACAAGGTTGGGTGTAATAAATGTAGCGCCTTTATAAGCGTTCGTATGTATGGGTTTCGGATCAATCGCAATAATTTTACCCTGCAATAAAGGAATTAACTCACTTAAAAATTCAGCCGTTAGCACGCCTTTATCATAATCCGATAAAATCACTGCCTGCGCATTGGCTAACTTAGCTTTCAAATATGACAATAAATCCTGCTGTATATGTTTATCCAATGGGCTTAGCCATTCTCGATCAAAACGCACGACTTGTTGATGACGTGCAATCACACGAGTTTTAACGGCTGTAGGTCGCCCATTTTTTTTAGTCAACACACCTTGGTGCTTGGCTCCCAACGCGGCTAATCGTTGATGCACCCATTGCCCAGGTTCATCATCACCAACCACTCCAAACATCGCAGACGTTTGCTCAATGGCATGCAGGTTACGAATAACATTGGCAGAACCACCCAGTTCTCGATTGATGGATGATACAAGCACCACGGGTACAGGGGCTTCAGGTGAAATGCGTGAGACATCACCCATCACAAATTCATCAACAATGATGTCACCCATGACAAGAATGGAAGCACTCATGGTTTACGCAATACCCAATAGGTTTCACCAGGCCACGAAGGAAACATACGACTAAAACGAAAACCAAAACGAATCCACCAAGGCTGATCTTCCAGCCAACTACCGCTGGCACGAATAAAAAATGCGCCAGTTAAAAACTCAAGTTTCAGCCCACTTTGTTGTGCCAATTGCTGCATACGTTTGGGTGAAAAGGCACTGACATGCCCATTATCATTCGGGTTGGCACGAATTTTCTTCTCACGTGAAGCTTCAAAGATATGGGGTAAACTCGGTAAACCACCGATAATGATACTACCCGATTTCATTTGTTTGGATAAAGTAACTACCGCATCTTCAGGATCCATCAAGTGTTCTAAAATATGCAATAAGATGATGACATCAGGTGCAGGGGATAAATATTCATCGGTATTCTCAAGGCGTGCTTCCAATAAATCAGTATAATCCAATGGTTCAAGATATTCACGCTGTAACAACATATCGACACCACGCCATGTAACGATGTTGGGTGCATTTGCAGGGTCAAGCTCTGTAGCTGCGGAAACAAATTCACGCATTTGACCTTTATCAATACCAATTTCACATACATCCAAAGCTTTTTCTTGATGCTCTGCTTCCAAACGTAAAAAATGATACATAAACCAATAACGCAATAAACGTGCTGGGTATGCTCGTGTTTTCGCTTTATCCGATAACCATTTACCTGCTCGAAATGTGCGAGTATTTTTAATACTATCTAGTTCCCAATTTAAATGAGGCGTACATCCCCACGCGATACCGTTCTTTTTATCCACGTTTTCCCCTCAGTCTATATGTTTCAGACAGCATAAAATATCATCGGCGCAAATCATATCCATACAGATAAAATTTGCACATTGGCGTTTAAAACAAGGGCCACACGGTGGTGAAGATTCTACAAGCTGATGTTTCTTTCCCAAAGGTCCTGACCGCCAAGATGCGGAAGCTCCCCAAAAGCTAACGGTCGGAACATCCAATGCAGCAG
>JAUZQL010000055.1 GCA_030950975.1 Mariprofundaceae bacterium
CCAACGGATTATTCAACACATACGCATACCGATTAAAGTCCTGCATATTGCCAGCACTCGGTACAATCGTATCGGCTGACAAAAATCTGCCAAGCACGGGATCATACAGCCGTGCATTCATGTTGATCAAGCCTGTGGAGGCATCCATTTCGTGACCTGTATAACCACGGGTGCTTTCACTGCTGACACCTATGGGCTGACCAAACACATCAAAACGCAAACGGCTAATCACTCCACCAGCAGCATTGGTGATCACGTTGATGCTGCCAAGATGATCGCTGTGGATATATTTGATCGCCGAGAAAAGCCCATTCACATCTTCGACCTGTGCCACCAGCTTGCCGCCTGCATACACGTAACTGGTGTATTTGTTGACACCATAGCTCGCCGTATGTTCAAACAGCTTGCCGATGTAATGCGTTTCGCTGTTGGGCGTGGTTTTAATGATGCGGTTGTGGTTCGCATCATAGGCAAAACCTGTGTAACCGCCTGTTAGCCAAATGCCAGCGGGCTTATTAAAACTGGCTTCCCATTTAAGACGGGCCAGTCTATAACTGGAAGAGCAAAGCGTAATCCAGCGTTTTGGTGCAAATATAGTGATGGAACCCATACTTGTTCACCATGCTGTAACTTATTGTAATAATTGGTGTTCCGTCTTAAAAGGGAAGCCTTAAAACTTGTCCACTAAATCGTTCGTCCTGCACCGCTGATTTGATTGCCCTGATCCGAAGCTGGCGCGGACTACTCTCTAGCTATAGTAGTAATTGAGCCAATCATTTCTTTGCCTCTAATTAGTATATAGCCACTACTTCCTCCGTTCATTGGAGTGTCATTAACACTCCTTTGTTTAAAACGTACAAAGCAGTCCCCATCTTTTTTTTCTTTTTTTAGTTTAAGCCATGACTTGTTGATATACCCAAATGGAAGGATCTGCTTTTTATTGCCTACAAAAATTTCTACCACTTCATGCATTTCAATATCCTTAACAGCAATTGGTTGGGATAGGGTTATTATTCCACCGTAAAACCTTTCCTTAACTTTTTCTACATCACACTCATTGCCATAAGTAGAAATTGATGGTAACCACAACAGAATAAAAAGTGCTGTTTGAATAATTTTAATCATCGAATTATCCTTGCATTAGAATGATTAAGTCTATATGGCTCTTTGAAATATTTATACATAAATAGATTTGTGGATTTAATGATTGGTTTTTCATACCTTTCAATATTGAGGGTATACTCAAGAGTGTTAACGTTTGGCTGTAATGCATGAAAAGCTTCATGTACTATGATCCTATCAATGCTAAATTGGTAGTAATCTGGATAGTTATCAAATGCAGTCCAATTTCCAGTAGAACCCCACTTTTCATCTAGAAAACGAGGAATAGTTGTCCCTGAATTCAAGTCATAAGTGCAATTTCAAAAAATATAATGTGTAAATATCAAAGCTGACCCAGACTTACGACTGGTTCTGGACTGTTGCGAACTTGACCGTTGAATCCACTATTCACCTGCATACAACAGACAGCATTACATATGTTCCATGTCGTTCAAACCCAGCCGAACTAGGAACAATTTTGTAACCGTTGGAACAAAAATTATATCTGTCCTCATGATCCAAAACACCCTGAATACGCCGATAAATCTTCTTCCAGTCAGGACTATATGGATCAACTTCCAGCAAACCTGTGCCAACCATCATGTCTAATACGGTTGCAGAAACCAATTCACCTGCTTCATTTTTTGTAATCCCTTTATATAAACTCCATGTATTGTAAAAGTGAGAACTAGATGCAGAACAGCCGACAAAAGATTGCGACAATAGTATAACTACAAAAGAACTAAAAATATGCTTTTTAAGCATTATCGTATTACCGCATCGTAGACAGGCACCGATATCGGCGCTGTCGTAGCCACGCCCGTAAAGGCTGCCGCAGGTAACATCCCAGAAAAGCTCCACATATCGTACAACGATCCGTATGATATGCTATTGGAGTTAGCCACGAATCCTGTATTCCAGTTATATCCGCCTGAATTCATGAAATCATGTGTTTTGGATGTCCAGTTCACAAGGCGCCCAAGCCATGAGTTTTCAGAATAAAAATGTTGCCCTGATCCTTCCATCGACATCGTCATCTTCCCAAAAATACTTCTTATTCCTGGGGTTCCAGGCCTCACACCTCGTGAGCCATCGGTCAGCAATTCACCCCACTGGTTATATTTTGCTTCCTTACCACTCAGTGCTAGTGATTTCATCTTTAACTCATTCGTTATTGATCTTGTCCCCTCCCACCCCATTCTTACAACGGATACAGCAAGTGCAACTTTAAAACCCTGATTCCAACTACCTCCCGCTGATTTAGAGGCGTAGCCGCCAGCAACGCTTGTGGCAATCACACGGCTCCAAGTCCAAGAGTTTCCATAGTAGCCATCAACTGCCCCCATAATTGCTCCAGACCCTGCTGCCCTAGAGCCAGACTGCCACATTCCACCAATGTGAGCACCATATAAACCTGCCCCCGTAGCTCCTGCTGAAAAACCTGCAACAGCACCAACAACCGCAGCGCTAATCACCGATGCTGCTACTCCCGTAGCCCCCAATGTTGACGCATGTATGTACCTAATGGAGCAGCAAGGTAAAACACAGCTACAGCTACTACTGCAATAGCCACAGGCTTTACAACTGTATCTCTAACATTCGTCCACCAGCTATGCCCACTCGGATCCGTATAAGCCAACGGATTATTCAACACATACGCATACCGATTAAAGTCCTGCATATTGCCAGCACTCGGTACAATCGTATCGGCTGACAAAAATCTGCCAAGCACGGGATCATACAGCCGTGCATTCATGTTGATCAAGCCTGTGGAGG
>JAUZQL010000056.1 GCA_030950975.1 Mariprofundaceae bacterium
AACACGTGCATGAGCATATTGCACATAATACACAGGGTTTTCATTGCTTTTTTCTTTGGCTTCTTCCAAGTCAAAATCGAACTGACTTTCGATGCGGCGTGTCATAAAATTAAAACGTACAGCATCCGACCCAACTTCATCGACTACTTCTCGCAAGCTTACAAAGGTTCCTGCGCGTTTGGACATTTTAACAGCTTGCCCATCACGGGTGAGATTCACCATTTGAACCAATAATACATCGGGTTGATTATCTTTTTGAGTCAATGCCTTCATTGCCGCACGTACACGGCTCACATAACCACCATGATCTGCGCCCCAAATATCAATCATACGATCAAAGCCACGCTGAAATTTATTTTCATGGTAAGCAATATCCGCCGCAAAATAAGTCGCTGTTCCATCTTTTTTTGCCAACGGACGATCGACATCGTCACCAAAATCAGTGGTTCGGAAAAGCCATTGCTCGACTGGCTTATAGTTTTCAATTTCTTTGCCTTTGGGAGCAGGAAGTGTGCCTAAATATACAGTACCTTGCTCTCGTAGACGTTGAATAAGTGATTGTACTTTGCCTGATTCATGCAGTTTCTTTTCAGAAAAGTATTCATCAAAGTGAATATTCATGATGGCCAAATCATCAGCAATCATACGCATATTGGCTGCAACACTTTCTTGATTTAACCAAGTAAGGCGTTGTTCTTCGCTCCATGATTGCAAAGTTTCAAAATCATGAATTTTTAGCAGCTCCTTGGCAATATCAATAATATAATCACCGGGATATGCTGAATCAGGCAGTTGAATGCTTTGCCCTTGTAATTCACACATGCGCAACCAAACAGAATTAGCCAACACGCCAATTTGAGTACCTGCATCATTGATATAATATTCACGATGTACCTTAAAACCACGCGCACTTAACACACGCCCTAAGGCATCACCTACCACAGCTCCTCGACCATGCCCAACATGCATCGGACCCGTGGGGTTTGCGGATACAAATTCCAAACAAACTTTTTCAGCGTTGTTATCGACTGGCAATTGCCCATAAGACGCGCCTTCAGTCAAAATTTTCTTAAGAACTTCTGCTTCACAGGATTTTTGCAAACGAATATTGATGAAACCAGGACCTGCAATCGCAGTTTCCTCTACAGCATCAGGCCATACAATCATGGTCAATAATTTATCTGCTACTTGACGTGGATTCATCTTTAACATGCCAGCCATAGGCATCGCCACATTGCATGCATAGTCGCCGTGTTCTTTCATTTTTGGGCGACTCAATTTAACGTGTACTGATGATGAATCAGTCACATCTTTTAATAAAATATCGACTGCATCTTGCAATGCTTGTTCCAGTGATTGTTTCACAATAACTCCAAATTTTTTTCGTTTTTCCAAATCATACATCACCATCAAATGTTATAACATTTAGAAAGTTGAAGAGAATCTCTGCTTGGTTAAGATTTTATACATTAAGCATGGGGTAAAAAAGGTTGAGGATCAATTGCTTTACCAAACCTCAACACTTCAAAATGTAAGTGTGGACCTGTTGAGCGACCGACAGAGCCAATGCGACCAATAAACTGTGCAGCTTCCACAAGATCACCAACCTTCACAACGGAAGATGACATGTGTGCATACCGTGTGCGATAACCATAACCATGGTCAATCTCAATCAAATAACCATAACCTCTCATTTTACCTGAAAATATCACAACACCTCGACTTGCTGCCAATACAGCCGCACCAAAATGATTGGCAATATCTACGCCTTTATGCATTGCGAGTTGACCTGTAAAAGGATCATCCCGCATACCAAAGGGAGAACTCAACCAGCCACCTTTCGTAGGCCAAGCATGAGGTTTGGCAATTTTTCCTTCACGATCGCCTTGCAGGAACATATCAATAGCTTCCAGTTGCGCATCAAGATGTGTCATTTGCGCATCCATTGAGATCATGCTTTGACCCAAATCCACAGGCTTGACAGTCAAATCATCCACTGCAACACGAGGCCCACCCATCGCTGGAGGCATATCAAAATCAAAACTATCATCCTTCAACTTAGAACTTTTAAGCAAATGTTTCCCGAGTGCATCTAAGCGTATCATACGGGCTTTTAATTCGCCCAAATGATGTGCATACATAGTCACTTTTTCCTGTTCGGAAGACAATTTCTTTTGCATGGTTAAAAAATCATTTTTTTGCTGTTTATATAACAATGACAGGGTATGTTGAGATTTTTCTAAGGCGATAGAAAGCTGATCAGCTTTGTACATAGCATACATACCCCAAGCAGAACAAGCAGCCAAAATAAGCATCAATAGCGCCGACAATAGCAACCATGTTTTGCGAATGCGATAACTACGAATAGGTCCAGAATCTGGCACTAACATCAAAGAAAAATGTTTCAAAATAGTTTACCTCAAACAATGACACATGGATAATAGTACGCATGCGTTCATTTTGTAAGCCGTCATGAATTTGCCATGCTAGCTGCATAGTGTTTTGCTGTAACGCCTGACAAACAGAGCTGTCGTTTTTTTATGTCACCATGCACATAAGATAAATGAATATGCAACACCGAATTGGGCAATAAACCTTGCGCTTGTTCTGCCCATTCAATCAAACATATCCACGGTGGTATAAAAAACTCTCGAATACCCAACATATCAGCATCATCTTCTCCATCCAAACGATACCAATCCATATGGGCGATACGGCATCCATTTCCACCCGATACAACACCATCATATTCTTGAATAATGGCATACGTTGGACTTGGAAGCACTTCATCTTGCACACCCAATGCCCGCATTACAGCACGTGAAAGAACACTTTTTCCAACCCCTAATTCACCTGAAAAAGCTAATACATCCCCTATTTTCAATATACCAGCCAGACACGTCGCCCAAGCGATGGTTTCTTGCTCATTGGCAAAAACATATTCAAACTTATGATGCAAACAATTGCCCCGATAATGCTTTCATTAAATCATGAGGCGTGAGTAAACCGACGACGACGTTATTGTCTAACACAGGTAAGTGATGAATATCCTTTTCTGTCATCAACGTCGCTATTTGTGACAGATTCGCATTGACATCAACCGTTTGTACATCAACTGTCATCAAATCTTCGGCGACCATCGCTTGCATGCGTCCTAATTCTTGCTCAAACTTAGCTTCACCCAAAGGAATAATCATATCAAACATTGCAATCGCTGTTGGCATATGCAATTTCGCTTGCTGATCAATCAAATCATTTTCTGTCAGTATACCTAAAAAGCATTGACTATCATCAACCACTAAGATGCCTGTAATCCCTTCATCAACAAAACGTTGAGATAATGATTCAATGGGCGTATCCAATGAACAAAAAGATAGTTTTTCATTCATCATATCACGTGCTGTTAACATATCTGACTCCTCTTTTACCTATCAAGTTAGCATATCATCTGCATCGCCGCCGTTGTCACCCTCGAGCATTTGTGAGGTGGGGCTTTGGGTTCAATTGTTTCAAACATGAGATGCCCGATAAACAAACTCGGGTATCACTGGGGTGATTATTTATTTTCGCAGCCCCAAACCACTATAGCCTATGCTTTATGGTAAATCTCACTACCTTTTTCTTTAAAGTTTGCAGACTGTTCATACATCCCTTCTTCAATCGCCTTCATCGCTTCAATACCATGTTCATCTGCATAATCACGCACATCTTGAGTAATTTTCATTGAGCAGAATTTAGGACCACACATCGAACAAAAATGCGCCACTTTCGCTGATTCTTTAGGCAAGGTTTCATCATGAAATAATTTTGCAGTGTCTGGATCAAGACTAAGATTGAATTGATCTTCCCAACGAAATTCAAAACGAGCTTTCGACAAGGCATCATCACGTTGCTGGCAACCTGGATGACCCTTCGCCAAATCCGCAGCATGGGCAGATATTTTATAGGTAATGACACCCGTTTTCACATCATCACGGTTAGGCAGACCCAAATGCTCTTTTGGTGTTACATAACAAAGCATGGCACAGCCATACCAAGCAATTTGAGCTGCACCGATACCCGATGTAATATGATCATAACCCGGGGCAATATCAGTGGTTAGGGGACCTAAAGTGTAGAAGGGCGCTTCATCACAGTATTCCAATTGTAAATCCATGTTCTCTTTAATCATTTGCATGGGCACATGACCAGGACCTTCAATCATCACTTGCACATCATGTTTCCACGCAATTTTAGTCAGTTCACCTAATGTTTTTAGCTCACCCAATTGTGCTGCATCATTCGCATCTGCAACCGATCCTGGTCGCAAACCATCACCCAATGAGAATGACACATCATAAGCTTTCATGATTTCGCAAATATCTTCAAAATGCGTGTAAAGGAAGTTTTCTCGATGATGTGATAAACACCATTTCGCCATAATCGAGCCACCACGGGACACAATACCTGCTAAGCGATTCGCGGTGAGTGGTACATAACGCAGTAGTACGCCTGAATGAATGGTGAAATAGTCCACGCCCTGCTCAGCTTGTTCAATCAAAGTATCACGAAACACTTCCCATGTTAAATCTTCAGCCACGCCGTTTACTTTCTCTAAGGCTTGATAAATCGGCACAGTACCAATTGGAACGGCTGAGTTACGGATAATCCATTCACGTGTTTCATGGATATTTTTACCCGTTGATAAATCCATGATGGTATCTGAACCCCAACGGGTCGCCCACGTCATTTTATCGACTTCTTCTTCAATGGATGAACCCAATGCGGAGTTACCAATATTACCATTGATTTTCACAAGGAAATTACGACCAATAATCATTGGCTCTAATTCTGGATGATTGATATTGGCAGGAATAATCGCACGACCACGAGCAACTTCATCACGGACAAATTCAGGGGTAATCACCTGTGGGATACTTGCGCCAAACGATTGCCCTGGATGTTGCGGCGTAATCTCTTGTAATTGCTCACGCTTTTGATTTTCACGAATGGCTACATATTCCATTTCAGGGGTGATAATACCTTGACGTGCGTAATGCATTTGTGACACATTTTTACCAACTTTGGCTTTGCGTGGTGTTTTCAAGTGTTCGAATCGAAGATGATCAATGCTTTCGTCATCACGGCGTTCATTGCCATATTTGGATGATAAACCCGTCAGAAAAGCCGTATCATCGCGTTCTTCAATCCAAGGTGTACGCACATCAGGTAAGCCTTTTTTCAAATCCAGCTCAACGTCAGGATCAGTATAAGGGCCCGATGTATCATAAACCAAAATAGGGTGATTCTCTTCAAAACCAGCAGAAGTTTCAGTTGGCGAAAGGCTAATTTCACGCATCGGCACACGAATATCAGGGCGAGAGCCTTCAACATAGACCTTTTTCGAGTTTGGATAAGGCTGCCGCGCCTCATTCTCAACGTTTGTTACTTCAACTCTTGCTTCCATGTTTCCCTCTCCGATCTAGCAAATATACAAAAAATACGGAGGCGCATCATAACCAACAAGATTTACAAAGAACACCTACAAAAAAAGATTGTAACGACACAATGAACTATTTTATCCATGCAAAATCACCAAATCACCAAATCACCACAGGTTTAAAGGG
>JAUZQL010000057.1 GCA_030950975.1 Mariprofundaceae bacterium
ATACCTAATATGGCAAAAAAGGCTGAATTACAGCAAGAAATTTCAGCCATCCAAACATTAGGTTTCCCTGTACTGGCGAAACATGCGCATATCCTGATCAAGCAACTTGAAAATAGCAGAAATGCCATTGATATAGCGACCAACTGCGGTACGCCAGAGAATATCAATATGCTGTCGCAAGTATTCCATCAGAGGGATAGAGAGCGCTTTATACACTATCAACAGCAGACAACATGGTTGCTGGTACTGATTGTGTTACTAATTGCGGGTTTCGCATACTTGGCATGGGTGAATTATCACAATGCCCGCCGAATAGTGTTCAAGAACCAAATGCAGAAAAGTATCAATACATTGCTAACCATTGCCATTGCTGAGGATGCCTTGGCTGATCGTTTACAGCGAGCGCTTGAATGCGTGTTGACTCAGCCGTGGTTGGGCATGGAAGCGCGTGGTGCGATATTTCTTGCCGAAAACCAGAAGTTGGTAATGGCTGCAAGCAGCAATATGGGGGATATTGTCGAGACGTGCGCCACCTTACCCTTAGGTGAATGTTTGTGCGGTGCAGTGGCGGAAAGCGGTCAATCCATATTAAGCCAACATGTAGATTGTCCGCATACATGTAAGTTGGCAGAGATAAATAATCACGGTCATTATATCATACCTCTATTGGCAGATGAAACGGTACTCGGCGTATTCAATATATACCTGCCCATAGATTACAATCTACCTGCATCCGAGCAGGCATTTCTGGATACCTCAGCTCATATTCTGACCCAGATGATTGAAAAGGAAGCATCGCAAGCAGCGATGCGGCGATTGGAAATAGCTATTGAACAGATTTCAGATGCCGTATTTATCACTGATTCAGATGGTGTAATTGTCTATGCCAATCCGCAATGTGAACAGGTCTATAATATGCCATTGCAATCTATTTGCGGCAGCTTGGCATCTGATCTACGCGGTGGAGAAAAGGATGATGATCTTTATCAGGAGATTGTTAGCACGATGAATGCAGGTCAATCGTGGGAAGGAGAGATTGTTCTCAAGAACGAAAAAAATGGTGTGAGGACGGTTCGGCGTATTGTCTCGCCTGTGGTGGTGAATGACAAGGTCGCTTGGCATGTCTGTGTGGATCATGATATCACCGCCGAACGAAAGATGCAGAGCAGAATTGAACACGGTGAGCGATTGGAAAGTTTAGGTGTACTGGCAGGTGGTATAGCTCATGATTTCAACAATATTCTCACCGCTATTCTAGGTAACGCAGCGCTTGCCGAGATGGAGGTATCTCAACACTCTCCAAATATGCAGCGATGCCTTAGCAATATTGTGACATCCAGCCATCGAGCTGCCGATTTATGTAAGCAGATGTTAGCCTATTCGGGCAAAGGGAAGTTTGTTGTCAAGGCGATTAACCTCTCCACAATGGTCGAAGAAATGACCCAGTTGCTAGAGGTATCCATGAACAAGAGCATCGTTCTGAAATATCATTTGAACAAGCATCTTCCCGCTGTGGATACAGATGTAACCCAAATGCAACAGGTGATTATGAACTTGGTCATCAATGCCTCTGATGCCATTGGCGACCAAAACGGCATCATCTCTATCGCTACTGGCGTGATGGAGGTAGACCAAGCTTATCTCACTCGCACATCATTGGATGATCAGATTTCTGAAGGATCTTATGTCTATCTCGAAGTCAGCGATACGGGTTGTGGCATGGACAAAGCGACACAAGAAAAACTTTTTGAACCCTTTTTCACCACCAAATTTACAGGTCATGGACTGGGCATGAGTGCTGTACTCGGCATCGTGCATGGTCATCACGGAGCAATCAAAATCGATTCAGAAAAAGGTAAAGGGAGTACCTTCAAAATGTTACTACCTGTATCTAAGCAAGCAATCGAATCCATCACAGAACCCACTGAATCCACTGAAGCCACTGATTCAAGCGGGAATTTAGGCACGATACTCATTATTGACGATGAGCAGCTTATCTGCGAAACAGCCGCCATGATACTGGAGCACATCGGCTTTAACACGTTAACAGCAAAGGATGGCGAAGATGGCATACGTGTCTATCGAGACCATCAACATAACGTGGCGGCGGTGCTATTGGATATGACCATGCCGCGCATGGATGGCAAAACCTGTTTTACCGAACTTCAGCGTATCAATCCTGATGTAAAAGTTGTGCTTTCTTCGGGTTATAGTGAAGATGAAGCTACCAATCAGTTTACGAATCAAGGACTGGCAGGATTTATCCAGAAACCCTATCGACCGCGTGAGCTACAGAGCAAAATGCAGGAAATATTGTCAGAATAAACAGCATTTCATTTCATGGAGACATATCAATGAGCCATACTTTACCAAAAGAACAAAACCAACCCTCCGTACCTTCATGCCTTCGTGGTCATAAAGTTGCCTTGGTTGCCATCACCAAACATGGCGCAGCACAAGCCGCTGAACTTGCACCCAAACTAGCGGAAGTAGACATCATCACATCGATGAAATTTGCACATGTATTTAGTCATCTT
>JAUZQL010000058.1 GCA_030950975.1 Mariprofundaceae bacterium
CTTACGCCGACATTTGGTGGATTTACGTCAGGATTCGATTGCTTTAGTGCCAACAATGGGCTGTTTGCATGCAGGACATGTGAGTTTGATTCGCAAAGCCAAGCGACTTGCCGATGTGGTGGTGGTGAGTATCTATGTCAACCCCTTGCAGTTTGGCGAAGGGGAAGATTTTGAGCAATATCCACGAACCTTTGAAGAGGATGCGAGGATATGTGAGACGGAAGGAGTGGATGTCTTGTTTCACCCGCACAATCTTTATGCTGATGATGGTGCGAAAATAACGCTGAAAGTTCATGAGATGGATGGTGTGTTGTGTGGTGCATCGCGTGTGGGACATTTTGATGGCGTGGTGACGGTAGTGAACATGTTGTTCAATATTGTGCAGCCGAATCTTGCCGTATTTGGTGAAAAAGATTGGCAACAATTGACGATTTTACGACGTATGGTGGCTGATTTACACATGCCAGTATCGATTGTAGGAAGTGCCTTGATTCGAGAAGAAGATGGTTTGGCGATGAGCAGTCGGAATCGTTATTTGAAGGATGATGAACGCCAACAAGCCTTATTGCTTTCACAGGTATTAAGACTTATGCAACAGCTTGCGTTGCAAGGCAAAACCAACAAACAGATTCTTGATTTAGGTTTGAGATACTTAGCAGAAGCTCATATTCAAGTTGAATATTTAGACATTCGTCATGAAAATAATCTATTGCCTTCAATGGGTATGCCGCTGCCGACCGACCGACTTTTTGTGGCTGCTAGGGTTGGCAGTACACGTCTGATTGATACGATGCCCTTGTTGGAAAATTTGGAGAAAGTAGAATGAATATTACCTTATTAAAATCTAAAATTCATCGCGTCACTGTTAGTCATGCTGAATTGGATTATGAAGGGTCTTGTGCGATTGACCAAGATTTGTTGGATGAAGCCAATATATTACCGTTTGAACAATTGCATATTTATAATGTAACGAACGGCGAACGCTTTACTACTTATGCCATTGCGGCTCCCAAAGGTTCAAAAATCATTGGTGTGAATGGTGCGGCAGCCCATAAAGCCCAAGCAGGGGATGTGTTGATTATTTGTACGTATGCCCAATATGCTTGGCAAGAAGCCAAACAAAGTGCGCCTAAATTGGTTTATGTGGATGCTGAAAATACCATATCCCACACAAGTATTGGCGGATTAAAGGCTTCACATACATCGGATGAATTGTTTGTGTAAATGTATTTTATTGACGAATATATATAGGGGAAGTAAGGTGCGCCGCGCTGAAAGCTTATGGTGGACGTAGCTCAATTGGTAGAGCCCCGGCTTGTGATGCCGGTGGTTGTGGGTTCAAGTCCCATCGTCCACCCCATAAGTTCCATGGGATGTTAGCTCAGTCGGTAGAGCAGCTGACTCTTAATCAGCGGGCCCGGGGTTCGGATCCCCGACATCCCACCATTTTACACCTGATTAAATTGATAAAAAGCTGCCTTCGGGTGGCTTTTTTTTTGCCCATTTGAAGGTGTTTAAAAAACTTGATCGATAGGAGATGGTAATGACCATTATTCAAGATAAAGTAGTATTGATTGATTACACGTTGAAAAATGCTGAAGGTAAAGTGATTGATAGTTCAGAAGGCGGTGCGCCTTTGGCATACTTGCATGGTTCTGAAAATATCGTTGCAGGTTTAGAACGTGAGTTAGAAGGAAAAAAAGTCGGTGATAATATCAAGGTTGTTGTGACACCTGAAGATGGTTATGGCGTACACAATGAAGCGTTGATTGGTGCTGTTCCGCGTGAAATGTTTGAATCAGATATGGATATTGAAGTCGGTATGACATTTCAAGCGGAAACCGATCAAGGTGTTCAAATGGTCAGTGTTGTCGGTTTAACGGATAAAGAAGTGACTGTAGATGGTAATCATCCTTTGGCAGGTGAAACATTGCATTTTGATGTAACAGTATCCGACATTCGCGATGCGACAGAAGAAGAATTAGAGCATGGTCATGTACATAGTGAAGGCTGCGACCATCATCATTGATTGATAGCCATTGTCATTTAGATGATGCTCGCTTTGATGATGATTTGGAGCAAGTTTTGGATCATGCAAAATCACGAGGTGTTGATCAGTTTATCGTGGCGGGCGTGCATCATCGGCGATGGCATAAGCAACAAGAAATTCAACAACAGCATGAAGGTGTTTTGAATGCTTTTGGTGTTCATCCGTGGTTTTGCCATGAACATCAAGCGGAACATTTGAATATGTTAGAATCCCTGCTTCCTGAGGCTGTTGCCATTGGCGAATGCGGTTTGGATTTTTGTACTTCTCGCCCCGATCAAAACATACAAATACAATGGTTTCGAGTGCATCTTGAATGGGCGAAAAAAACAGGGCTTCCCTTAATCATTCATAGTGTCCGAGCGCATGAGACTATGCTCATGATGCTTCGAGATTACCCGTCGTTGCATGGTGTTATTCATGGCTTTGTCGGTAGTTTAGAACAAGCTCAATCATTTCTGAAATTGGGCTTTTTGATTGGCTTGGGTATGCGTATTTTGAATCCACATGCCAAAAAAATACAAAAACTTGTCAGCCAACTTCCTTTGGATGCGATAGTGCTTGAAAGTGATGCACCTGATGGCTTGCCCAAAGGTGAACGCAATGAGCCAGCCAACATCTGTCAAGTAAGCCAATACATCGCAAACCTTCGCAATCAAGATGAACGTATTATAGTGGCGGCTTGCAATAAAAATACTGAGGAATTATTTCTATGATGAGTGCAGCCAACAATATCCTTCACGAACGTACACATATCCTTTTAGGCGATGCTGGTTTGGCGAAACTTGCCAGTCAGCATGTACTCATTGTTGGTTTGGGCGGAGTCGGTGGTGCAGCAACTGAAGCGATGGCACGTATTGGTATCGGTCATATCACCCTTTTAGATCATGATGTGGTGGGGTTATCGAATCTCAACCGTCAATTGATTACGCTACAATCGAATATTGGTGAGAAAAAGACCAAAGTGGCAGCGGAACGTATTCATAGTATCAATCCTGATGTGCACGTCAGTATTCATGATGATTTTATTCACCCTGATAATGTGGCGGATATTTTAACTGCTTTGAAACCTGATTATGTTTTGGATTGTATTGATTCGGTGGTGTGTAAAGCGGCGTTGGTTGCCGCATGTCAAAAAGCCCATATTCCCGTGGTGACAAGTTTAGGCGCAGGCGGGCGTTTGGATGTAAGTAAAGCTGAAGTGACAACATTGAACAAAACCCATACCTGTGGCTTGGCGCGTGCGTTGCGAGGTCGCTTACGAAAACTTGGCGCATCTTTG
>JAUZQL010000059.1 GCA_030950975.1 Mariprofundaceae bacterium
GCCTTGATTGTGTTTGCAGGGACAGCCCATGTGGTTACGCCCTTAACCACCGATGTGGAAACCATTTTATCGCAATTGCGTGAACTTTCGACGGATTTGATGCCCAAACAAGGGGGTAATCTTGATGCAGCGATGCTTCAAGCGATGGCTTTGTTCCAACAAAGTAGTGTGGCTCATGGTGTGGTATTGTTGATGAGCGATTCCAATCATTATTCAGATGCAGTCATTCAACAAGTGGTGCAAGCAGGGCATCGTTTGGATGTCATTGGCATCGGCACACAAGAAGGCGCACCGATTCCTAAAAAATCGGGTGGTTTTTTAAGTGATTCACAGGGAAATATCATCATGCCAACCTTGGATATGGCGAGTTTACAACACATCGCAGCACTGGGGCATGGCACATATCATACGATTCAATTGGAACACGATGATTTAGATGATGTGTTAGCCCAATTAAAACCTTCGGCATGGCAAGGTGGGCATGTTCAGAAAACGCAGCAAGCTTATGATACATGGTATGAAGAAGGTCCTTGGTTGTTGTTACTGGTGATGCCTTTTGTGTTGATGGGCTTTCGCCGTGGTGTGTTGGTGGTGATGTTGGTCGCAAGTTTGCATGCCTCACCTGTGGAAGCCTTTGAATGGGGTGATATGTGGCAAACACCTCAAGCAAAAGGGCAAGCTTTGATGCACGAAAAAAAATATGCACAAGCCGCCAAACAGCTTGAACGCAATGACTGGAAGTTATCTGCACATTACAAACAAGGTAATTATAAGGCTGCGATTGAAGATTTTAAGCATATTCAGAAGCCCACTGCCGATGATGTGTACAACTATGGCAATGCACTGGCGCATGTAGGCAAATTGGATGCAGCGATTGAGGCGTACAACAAAGCCCTAGCGATGAAACCAAGCTTGCAAGATGCAAAGGATAACAAGGCATTATTAGAACAATTAAAAAAGAAAAAAGAACAGGAACAGAAGAAGAAAAAATCATCCAAAGATGGTAAAAAAGGTAAGCAGGGTGATGAACCCTCAAAACAGCCCAATAAAGATGATGATTCTAAACAACAGGGTAATCTAGGTTCCAAGTCCAAGCAAGCGCAGTCAAAACAGGGTCAATCATCGGACAAAAAAAACAATCAGCCCAAGCAACAGAGCCAAGAGAAGAAGCCAAACAATGAGCAGTCTTCCAATCAACAGAAAATGGCTAAACAGCAAGAGAAAAACCAGCAAGAGAAAAGCAAGCAAGCTGCAAAACAAGTCAAACAGTCTCAACATGCTTTATCCAAAGATGAGTTAAAGAAGTTAGAAAAGAAACAAGCGTTTGAACAAACGATACGCCGTGTGCCTGATAACCCCGGTGGTTTGTTGCGCCGTAAATTTTTGTATCAATATCAGCAACAACATCAACAAAATAGTTCCAATGAAGGAGATGTAGCATGGTAAAACAAGGGTATCTTGGGCTATGTGTTTTGTTTGGTCTTTGCTTGCCTCATTTGGCATGGGCGGAAAGTGCCATTGCATCATTGGATCGTTCTATTACGTCCATCCAAGAATCGGTGCAGTTGACCATTCATGTTGAGGGGAGTGCGGATCAAGATCCTGATTTTTCGCCATTGAAACGTGATTTTGAAGTGTTGGCTCAAAGTCAAAATAGCAGTTATAGCTTTATCAATGGTCATATGAGTCGCAGTAAAGATTGGAGTGTAACCTTAATGCCAAAGCATACTGGCAGCTTATCCATTCCAGCTATTTCTTTGGGCAATATGATGACCAATGCTTTGGTGTTGAAGGTGGTGGATGTTTCCAGCCAAGTGCAACAAACACAACAGCAAGATGTTTTCTTGTCGATGTCAGCCAATGTGCTTGATAGTTATGTTCAAGCCCAAATTTTAGTGACGGTGAAATTGTTTCGAGCAGTGAGTTTATCCCAAGCGGAATTAAGTGAGCCTGAAGCCAAACATGTCATCATCAAACGCTTGGGAAAAGATAAGAATTATGAAACCTTGCTGAATCAACGCCGTTATGTGGTCACTGAACGAAACTATGCCCTGTTTCCGCAACAAAGTGGGCGTTTGCATATCCCTGCTGTGGTGATGCGCGGACAAATCAACCAAGGTATGGGGATTTTTAACCAAGTAGGGCGTGTCATTCGTGTTTATTCTAAAGATATTGATGTGAATGTTCAGCCCATGCCGCATTCGTGGGATGTTCAACTGCCTTGGTTACCCGCATCCGATGTTAGCTTGCATGAAATACCAAACAGCCAACATGATTTGCATGTGGGTGATTCCTTCACACGCACCATTGAAATGCGAGTGCATGGCTTAACAGCGGAACAATTACCGCCCTTGATGTCTCAAGATGTTGCCAAGGGTTGGAAGCAATACCCTGATAAACCTGAACTTAAAACCGAAGTGGATGAATATGGTGTGGTGGGCATTCGACGTGAAAAAATCGCCTTGGTTCCTACGGAATCAGGTGATTTACAACTTCCAGCCATTCGTGTTGCTTGGTGGAATACCGATACGCATCAAGTGGAACATGCGGAGGTCTTGAGCCGCATGGTGACGGTAAAAGCCAATACTGCTGTCCAAAAATCGACACCTGCTCCTGCGAGCCAAAGCAAATCAACACCACCGCTTATTTCGTCAACGGGAATCACAGCTTCCAAAATGCAAACCGTGGTGGATCATCATCAAGTCAAAATATGGCAAGGCATCAGTGCTGCTTTACTCATGGCTTGGTTGCTGACACTGGCGTGGATTTGGTATGGCAAACAACACGCCGCAAGCCAGAAAGAACAACATGAACGCGACCATGTGCGCACACTTAAATCAGCACGCAAAGCATTGGAACGAGCTTGCCGTGAAGGTGATGCGCAGCATGCATCTCAAGCATTGTTGATTTGGGGTGAAGTGATGTTTCAGCGACATGATTTAAAGCACTTTAGTCAACTTAAAGGTCAGTTTGATAACTTGGATGAAGCTTTGGATGATTTGCAACGTTATTTATACCGTGACAACCATGAAAAGGCTTGGGATGGCATGAAGCTTTGGAACATCGTAGCGAATCTATCTGTGCCTGCTATTAATCCTGTGAAAGAACCACTGAAAGCATTGTAAGCTTCAATAGAGTCGTTTAAGTATGAAGGTATCGTCATGCCCGAGCATTAACGAGGTGATGGGTGTCATCAATGAAATCAAGGCAACACGCATGGCTTCGACATGTTGCAAGACATAAAAATAGAGTGAAAAGCCAAACACTGAACCAAACAAAGCCAAATAAGCAATGCTGATGGATGTATGCAAAGGTGCAGCCATCATGCTTGCCCATGCTTCATCCATACTGGCTTGAGATGTCAAAGCCCATGTGATAAGTAGGAGTGGTGTGGCGACCATCAAGCTACCAACCGTCATGCTGATGCCAGAAACTTGGGTGCGAGTACGTTTCACCCATACCGCTGATGCTGAATGAATCATGCCGCCATAAATGCCTAATCCAGCATAAAGATAGGTGGTGCAAGCACGACGATGCCAAATGACTTTTTTACCGATTAAAGCAGCGAATATAAAGGCTAGAATCGTGCCTAATAACATGCGCACCGTTAATCCAAATAAGAAACCTGCTGCCTGACCACTCCAAGCAATAGCAAGGGGTGTATAACATCTGATCTGTTAAATAACTCACCACAAAGTCGCAGAGGCATGAAGTTTTTTATAAGTTCCCAATAAAATATTTTGGGGAAAATATTGCTGTGTGTTCATGATTCTGGAAGTGCGGCTTTAGCCGCGCCGAATGAAGTATCA
>JAUZQL010000006.1 GCA_030950975.1 Mariprofundaceae bacterium
AGCAGAAGCCTTAGATTCAGAACATCCTTCGTTTATTCTTTATACATCAGGTTCTACAGGAAAACCCAAAGGCATTGTCCATAGTACAGCGGGTTATCTGTTATGGGCACATTTAACCATGCAATATAGTTTTGATTTCAAACCTGAATCGGATGTCTTTTGGTGTACCGCAGATGTGGGCTGGATTACGGGTCATACGTATTCTGTTTATGGCCCGCTTTGCAATGGAGGAACGACCTTGATGTATGAAGGTGTGCCGACATATCCTGATGCAGGGCGGATTTGGAAGCTTTGCCAAGATCATCATGTCAGCGTGTTTTATACTGCCCCGACAGCCATTCGTGCTTTAATCAAAGCAGGCGATGATTATCCCAATCGTTATGATTTATCGAAACTTCGCGTATTGGGTACAGTCGGTGAACCCATCAACCCTGAAGCTTGGATGTGGTATCATAAAGTGATTGGCAAAGAGCGTTGTCCGATTGTGGATACATGGTGGCAAACGGAAACAGGGGGGCACATGGTTGCGCCGATGCCTTTTGCCACACCAACGAAACCGGGTTCGGCGACATTGCCCTTACCGGGGGTGTTTGCAAAAGTGGTGGATGAGCAGGGTGATGAGGTCAAAGAAGGTGGTGGTTTACTGGTATTAACGAAACCTTGGCCTTCGATGCTACGCGGTATTTGGGGGGATCAAGCACGTTTTTTGGAGACATATTGGCATAAATTTTCCGATAAAGCTTATTATTTTGCAGGTGATGGCGCACGCAAAGATAAAGATGGTTATATATGGATTATGGGACGTGTCGATGATGTTTTAAACGTATCTGGACATCGTTTGGGAACCATGGAAATCGAATCGGCTTTAGTCTCTCACCCTTCGGTTGCAGAAGCAGCCGTTGTCGGTTGCCCTGATGACATTAAAGGCGAAGGAATCTTTGCTTTTGTTACCCTCAAAGGCAAAGAAAGCGAGGGTTTAGCGCAAGTGCTTCGTGCGCATGTTTGCCAAGAAATTGGACCGATTGCCAAACCTGATGTGATTCGTTTTACTGATGATTTACCGAAAACACGTTCGGGAAAAATCATGCGTCGTTTGTTGCGTGATATAGCCGCAGGTAAGGAAATTACTTCGGATATTTCGACCTTAGAAAATCAGCATGTGATTGAAACACTACAGGGTAAATAATTGATGATGCCTGTATATATGGGACGCATGGGTGTGGCAGCCCGCATCTATGCGACTGTATTAAGCATGATGATGTTGATATTGCTCGCCATGCACTTTTATCTTCAAGATTGGAGTCAGAAACAAGCCGAAGCTTGGGTTGGCAGTTGGGAACAAACATACCATGCTCATGTTGGGCAAGTGAATTTACACATGCTACGTGGTGCATTAAAATTGAAGCATGTTCATTGGCAATCCGATGATGTGATGCTTGATATTCCAGTTGTATTGTTACATGGCGAATTTACAGGTGTATCGGAACAAACGCACATCATCGATATGACTATTCATGAGCCAACACTTCAATTTAGCCAAGCATGGATGCAAGACACTTGGAAACATCAAAACACCTTATTATCTCAAGAACCTTGGTCATCGATGTTGACATCGCTGCATGCTTTGCACATCAAAGGCTTGCATACTTCATTCTTGGCAAGCAACGAGGTCTTTCCAGTGCTCAACTGTCAGTGGTCGGATATGCCTCGAGCATGGTCATGCGATGGTCGAAATCAACACGGTGGAACTTTGCACATCAAAACATCGAAACAATCGGGTCATGCCTCTTGGACAGGTATGCAAGATGATGTCTGGATGCAAATATTTTCTGCGCCATCACAAGCGGGTGTTTGGCAAGGGCAAGCAGATTGGTCAGCCCATCAAGTGTCTGGGAAGATGACTTGGATATCAGATGATGCCAGCGTAAAACAAGGACATTGGGTGTGGCATGGAAAAAAAGAAGCGGATGTTTGGCAAACACGTTTGTATCTCAAGCATGCTCCTTTGCATGGACTAGCACACAAAATACCACAGCTCTTTGGGCAAACATGGCAACAAGGTTTTGCCACAGGCAATGTCGATATCATCAATGATGTGATGACGGCGGATGAATTGACCTTGGAAGATGTATCTTTTCAAGGGAAAGATGCAGCTTATCTTGGTTTGAATGAGCTCCAATTATCCCATATTCAATTCGATACTTATGCGCAAATATTCAAAGCAAAAAGCATGGATATTCAGGATGGTGTTTGGCATTTTGAT
>JAUZQL010000060.1 GCA_030950975.1 Mariprofundaceae bacterium
TATTCAGGTCAATTTTGTGTCTTTGGATCATGTTGTACCTTTTTTACGTCAACTCGATAAGTCAGGTATCACCACACGTGAAGCATGTGGAAATACGGTGCGGAATGTGACCAGTTGTTTCTTGGCAGGTCGTTGCCCTGCAGAACATGCGGATGTCAGTATTCATGCCCGTAAATTTGCAGAATATTTTTTACGTCATCCTTTGGCACAGCAATTTCCACGTAAATTCAAAGTCAACTTCTCTGGATGTGCAAGCGATTGTGGTTTGGGTGGCATGCACGATATTGGTTTTATTGCGACACATCAGGATGGTGTTGCAGGCTTTAAGGTTTGGGCTGCGGGCGGTTTATCATCACAAGCTGTGCAAGCAATTTTATTGGAAGAATTTATTCCTGAATCGGATATTTTTTTAGTAGGCGAAGCCTTGATGCGCATTCATTTCAAATTTTCTGATCGCAAACACCGTGCGCGTGCACGTATGAAATATGTGATGCAAAAATTGGGTGCCGAAGGTTTCATTGCTGAATACAAAAAGCAACGAGCTGTGATTGAATCCACACATCAGCATGATACTGGTTTTGCAGAAGCAAACTGGCGTACGCCAACAGATGCGATGCCATTTGATGAAAGTGGTGTGGTTGATCAACATAATGGTAAAAAATCGATCCTATTGAATGTGTTTCGTGGTGATTTAACTGCGATCCAATGTCGTGCGGTGGCAGAAGCTGCTCGCTTGGGAAAAACCAACGCATTACGTGTCACGACTGAACAAGGTTTGGTCATGGTTGATGTCGATGAAAACTATGTGGATGATGTGGTAGAGATGCTAGGCAATGCGGGTATTCCAACGGCTTATGCACGTTCGATATCCGATATTACTGCTTGCCCCGGTACAGAAACATGTCGCTTGGGCATTACGTCGAGTCGAGGTTTGGCAGCTGCTTTGCAACCATTGATGTCAGATTTGAAGCAAGATAGCAGCTTAGCAGGGATTACCGTCAAAGCATCGGGCTGCCAACATTCATGTGGTCGTCATCATATTGCTGATTTGGGCTTTCATGGCATGGCAAAAAAGGTCGCAGGTCAAGCTGTTCCCCATTATCAATTGCATGTGGGTGGTTCAGGTGTGGCAGGTGAACCGTTTGCCTTTGCATCTGAATGGGTTCCAGCTAAATATGCTCCAGAAGCAGGCATGGCAGTTTTGAATGCTTATAAAGCTGGGCGTGAAGCGGATGAATCAGTACACGATTGGGCAAAACGCTTAGGTAAAGAAGGTTTGTCGGATATTTTAGTATCCTTTAAAGCTGATCCGGGTGAAGTGGATGGTTTGGTTTATGACTGGAATGAAAACGAAGTATTCAATACCAAAGGCAATAAAAAAGGTGAATGTGCTGGTGCTGTACTGTCCATGTCGGATGCTTTAATTTCTGAAGCTGAATATGAGTTATTGCTGGCACGTGCGCATGTCGATGCCATGTTCTGGGCTGAAGCGCAAACGGCCTTGCGTCGTTCAGCTATATCAACGGCGAGAGCGTTTTTAGTCGATTATGGTGAAGCACCTGAAGATGATGCTGAAGTATTTCCTAAGTTAATGCTTAATGCAGCGGCAAATATTGAAGTAATGACAGGTTTTATGGCGGTACAAAGTGCTTTGATGAGCATTGATTTGGCAGAACCTGCGGCAGGCGTGACAAAACTTAAAGATGTTCAAGGTGCATGGCTGGCATTGGCAGAAAAACGCTTTGCTGCTGTTCCTGATGCAACTGAAGAAACAAACAACGTTGAAAATCAGGGTGAAAGCAACGATGAAGGCAAGGGTTCAGATGTAGTAAGCCTTGATTTATCAGGTGTGGCATGTCCAATGAATTTTGTGAAAACAAAAATTAAACTGACAACGATGGCGATTGGTTCTCAATTGGAAGTGATTCTTGATGATGGTGCGCCCATTAAAAATGTTCCTTTATCGTTAGAAGAACAAGGGCAGAAAATTCATGTGAAAGAGCAAATATCTGATACTCAATGGCGCATTGTGGTGGAAAAGATCTCACAAATCTAACAATGACAGACGATTTACATCCTTTTTCTAACCCTGGTCGTACCAAGCTTTCGCTGGTCAGTCGAGGCTTGGCTTTGCCTGATGGTTTGCCCAATGCATCACGCTGGTTAGCCCACGCCAATGGCACTGAAACGGTTTTGGATTTGCGTTTGTCTAGCGGACATTTTTGTACAGTACCTGTGGGTCAACCGTATACTGAAGCCAGTGGTTTCTCATTAAATGTTGACGCAAATGGTCAAGCATTGATGTCGTGTGGTGGTGAACTTGAATCGGTTGAACTGGTTGAAGCGCCTGCTTTTTATAGTCAGCAAACGCGAAAAGGTTCACGGATGGGAAGTTTTGCATCCTTGCATGATCGTTTATTGATATTACAGCCTTTTATGGGCTGCGGCTTCTTTGCTCAAAAAGGTCAAGCCTGTGCTTATTGTCAGTTTGATTCGATGATGAATGAGGTGACACCACCGTTACGAGATCCACTTGAACTGGTGGAAGTGGTGTTGGCTGCTTTGAAAGAACGTGAAGTGGACACGGTTTATTTATACAATGGATTTAGTCAAGGCGATGATGTTGGACTATTGAGCTTGGTGCCTGTGCTTGCTTTGCTAAGAAGGCACTTGGGTCATCGTCAAATTGCTTTGGAAACAGTCGCACCGCAAGATTTAACGGCGCTTGATGCTTTATATGCTGCGGGTTTAGATATTTTTATCTGTAACCTTGAAGTTCATGATGAAGAACGATTTGCCGAAATTTGCCATGGTAAAGAAAAACATGGTGGGCAAGCGGCTATTTGGAAAACATTGGATTATGCCAAACATGTTTTTCGTGCTGGTGCTGTGGTGAGTCACTTGATTGTGGGACTTGAACCCTTGGATTCAACCGTAAAAGCGATGAAAAATATGGTCGCAAAAGGTATTGTACCATTGTTGATTCCTTTTCGACCTTTGCCCAATACCCCTTTACAAGACGTACCGATTCCTTCATTGGATGAAGTCGAAAAGGCTTTGTTGTTGCAATATCAATTATTAGAAACATCGGGCATACCGATGCATCGTTTACGTGATATGGGGCGTGTTTTGACACCGATGGAAAGTCGTGTTTTAGATGGTCATGAACCTGCTATTTCTGAACGTTGGGTGGTGTCGTCATGGGGGCGGCGTTGGAATGGTTGGTTGGATGGTTTTCGTCGTTATTTAAGCGATACGGGAAAAGAAAAGCAACAAAATAAGCGTCCTTTTTATCAAGTTCTTGTGAAGCAATCATTGCCCTTTGTTGCGATGTTTCTACTTGCAGTGATGTTCGTGATCGGTATGTCGAGTGATGCCCCACAAGGTTTAAATGATTCGGCTTGGTATGCCTTGTTGATTTTCTTTTTGTGTCTTGTGTTGTGGATTACGCAGTTATTACCTTTGGCAATCAAATCATTGTTGGGTTTAGAATTGTTGACCATGCTCGGGGTGTTACCAGCAAGCGAAGTCTTTGCACTGTTTGGAAATCCAGCGGTCTTTTTTATTTTAGGTGCTTTTATGTTGGTGGCAGGCGTGATTCAAAGTGGTTTATCTGAACATGTGGCACTCAATGTCTTGATTCGAGCTGCGGATAAACCGAAACGCTTGTTATGGATGATGATGTTATTGCCTGCATTGATGGCATGTGTGATGCCTGAACATGCGGTGGCGGCGTTGTTTTTACCGATTGCTTGGGAAATTGTGCGTGCTTTGGGCTTGAAAAAAGGGCATGTGTATGGGCAAGCACTTTTTTTTGCCTTGGCTTGGGGAGCGATTATTGGTGGTGTGACTACATTATTGGGTGGTGCAAGAGGGCCGTTGGCTTTGGCATTAAGTAGCGAACTGACGGGGGAAACCTTTTCATTTTTCACGTGGACATTAGCAGCTTTTCCGATGGTCGTTTTATTGTTATGTGTTGCTGCCCTTTTATTAAGGCAAATGACTCGTCATGTGGTGTTGGATTTATTTCAGGTTCAAGCATATTTTGAACAACGACGTTTGGAGTTGGGTGATTTAAGTATCAAAGGCTGGCTAATGGCAGGTTTGATGATGGTGACAGTTTTGGCTTGGTTATTGGCAGGACACGCCAATAGTTTGGCAAGTATATCGTTGGTGGCAGTGGTCTCGATGTTTGTGTTACGCATTGTAACATGGAGTGATATCGAAAAGCATGTGTCTTGGAGTGTGGTACTTATGTATGGTGGAGCGATTGCCATTGGTAAAGCCCTATCGGATAGTGGTGCAGCGGTATGGTTAGCCCAAACATTGATTCTAGGTGATATGGTGGGTTTAGCGCTGTTGGCATTGTTGGTATTGTTGACCTTATTTTTTACGGAAGCTGTGAGTAATGCGGCAGCGGTCGCGATTGTTTTACCGATTGCCATTCCCGTGGGCTTAGCATCTGGATTTGATCCTGTAGCGATTGCATTGACGATTGGCTTGGTTTCAGGGTTTGCATTTATTTTACCGATGAGTACGCCGCCCAATGCGATGATTCATGCCACAGGTTATTTACGTTCATCCAGCATGTTGCGTTATGGTGGTATCTTGTCGTTATCAGCATTTGTCATATTTATGCTGGTATCTCAATACTGGTGGCCAGTAGTAGGTATATCTTTATGGAAGGTTCAATGAATACATTGATACATGAAACGCTTTTATTATTGAAAGAAGCAAAGCATCAACACGCTGATAAATTGATTTATTCGTGTAGTTTGAGTCCTCAAGGCATGGTCTTGATTGATTTGATATGCCAGCATAATTTGGCTATTCGTATCGTCACATTGGATACGGGGCGTTTACCCAAAGCAACTTACGATTTGATGGATGCGATATGTGAACGTTATGGCAAGGTGATTGATATTTGTTTCCCCAATGCTGACGAAGTAGAAGTCATGGTAAAAGAGGATGGTATCAATGGTTTTTATCGTTCCGTTGAGAATCGTAAACGGTGTTGTGCGATACGAAAAATTCATCCTTTGCAGAAGGTGTTGAAAGGTCAAGAAGCTTGGATTACAGGTCGGCGTAAAGATGAATCTAAAAATCGTGCTGATATGCAAGCGATTGAAGATGATCCTGTCTATGGTTTGAAAAAATATAACCCGATGCGAAATTGGACGGAAAAAGATGTATGGGCATATATCCGTGAGCATGAGCTGCCTTATAATGCATTGCATGATAAATTTTATGTCTCGATTGGATGTGATTGTTGTACACGTGCGATTAGCGTGGGCGAAGATCCTCGTTCAGGTCGTTGGTGGTGGGAAAATGAAGATACTTTGGTGGAATGTGGTTTGCATGTTAGCTCACTCAAAGCTTCTAAAGGTGAAAATGAATTAGGGGATGGTATCTAAATGAATGAATCCAAAAAGGATATTACCATTGTGTGTTTTAGTGGTGATTTTGATAAAATTTTAGCCGCATTTACCATGGCAACTGGAGCTGCTGCTACGAATCGAAAAGTAACTATGTTTTTTACCTTCTGGGGCTTGAATGTGTTGAAAAAAGAACAGGGTAGAAAATGGCTTGGGCAAGGTATCATGGCAAAGGTTTTTAATTTTTTGATGGGTGGTCGTAAAAAACTTCCGCTGTCTCGCTTAAACTTTGGTGGCATCAGCCCTAGTTTAATGACGAGCATGATGAAAAAACACAATGTTGCAACCTTGCCTGAATTGATTGAGGCTGCGCACGCCTTGGGTATTCGTATATTGGCATGTGAAATGGCACTGCATATTTTAGAATTGGAACGTGATGACTTGATTGAAGAAGTGGAAGATGTGGTGGGTGTTGCCACTTTTTTGAACGAATCAGAAAATGGTCATATTATTTTTGTGTGAGGTGATGCAATGAATTTTTTGGATATTACGCGAGAAACATGCCCAATGACGTTTGTGAAAGTGAAATTGGCGTTGGCAAAGATGGAAAGTGGGCAAGAATTGGAAGTGATTTTGAAAGCAGGCGAACCCTTAGAAAATGTGCCGCGTTCCTGTGAAGAACAAGGTTATCAAGTGTTATCTATTGATGATTGTGGTGATCATAAACATCGTATCATGATTAAAAAATAAGGATTGAAATAATGAGTCAACATAAATTAACCCAACTAAAAGCACTGGAAGCTGAATCGATTCAGATTATTCGTGAAGTGGTAGCACAATTTCGTAACCCTGTGATGCTTTATTCTGTCGGTAAAGATTCTAGCGTTTTAGTACATTTGGCACGCAAAGCGTTTTACCCCGCACCGCTGCCATTCTCCTTATTGCATGTGGATACAGGTTACAAGTTCAAAGAAATGTATGAATTTCGAGATGCCTTTTGTAAAGAAATTGGTGCAGATTTAATTGTTCGTAGAAATGAAGATGCGATTGCCAAAGGTATGAACCCCAAAGAATTTGGGGTGGCGCGTTGTTGTGGTGCCTTGAAAACATCAGGCTTGTTGGATGCGCTGGAAGAAGGTGGTTATGATGCCGCTTTTGGTGGTGCACGCCGTGATGAAGAACGTTCTCGTGCCAAAGAACGTGTCTTTTCCATGCGTGATGAATTTGGTCAGTGGGATCCAAAAAACCAACGCCCTGAATTGTGGAGTCTCTATAATGGACGCATTCATGATGGTGAATCGGTGCGTGTATTTCCTATTTCAAACTGGACAGAAATGGATATTTGGTCATATATCCGTGATGAAGGTATTCCCATTGTGCCATTATACTTTGCCAAAGAACGCCCAATGATTGAACGTGGCAATATGCTTATTCCTTATTATGAAGAAAATAAGGATCAATTGCTTGAAGGTGAAAAGCCGACCATGGTGATGTCTCGTTTCCGTACTTTGGGCTGTAGCCCATGTACTGGTGCGGTGCGTTCTGATGCCACGAATATGGATGAAATTGTCATTGAAGCAGCAGCAGCTCGGCGCTCTGAACGTGAAACACGCATTATTGATCACGGCTCTAATTCTATGGAAGATAAGAAAAAAGAAGGTTATTTCTAAAAAAACCATCTTGATACAAACAATCTGAATCATTTTAAGCGTTGATAGGTAATAAAACATGAGTGAATTTAATTTTGAATTAACAAAAGAAATCGAATTGTTGCGATTGGTTACGGTCGGTAGTGTCGATGATGGTAAGTCGACTTTGATCGGTCGCTTATTGGTGGATACCAAAGGTGCTTTTGAAGATCAGTTGATGGCTGTGCGTAAGAAGAAAGGCACAAGGCATGTATCTTCAGCAGCAGAAGTTGATTTGGCGATGTTGACGGATGGTTTATCCGCAGAACGTGAGCAAGGTATTACGATTGATGTCGCTTATCGTTATTTCGCCACACCCAAACGTAAATTTATTATGGCGGACTGCCCAGGTCATGAACAATACACACGCAATATGGTGACAGGTTCATCCACTGCCAATGCCGCCATTATTTTGGTCGATGCACGTCATGGTGTATTGCCACAAACCAAGCGTCATACCCATATTTTAGGTTTATTGGGTATGCCGCATTTGATTGTTGCCATCAATAAAATGGACTTGGTGGATTATGATCAAGCCACGTTTGAAAACATTAGAAAAGATATGGAAGATTATTGTGCAAAGCAAGGTATTAAGGATTTGATTTGCATTCCCATGTCGGCTTTAACGGGTGATATGGTGACGGTTCGTGGGGATAAGATGGATTGGTATAAAGGCGATACTTTGCTGGAAACCTTGGAATCTATGTCTGTATTGGATGATTTGGATAAACAATCATTTCGTATGCCTGTACAGTTGGTGAATCGTCCTCAAACCGCTGATTTACCCGATTATCGTGGATTTATGGGTACGATTGCATCGGGAACCGTCAAAGTGGGTGATGCTGTGATGGTTGTGCCATCAGGAAAAACATCAACAGTGAAAGACATTGTCACCTTTGATGGCAAGCTTGAAGAAGCTTTTGCATTACAAAGTATCACGCTGACCTTAAACGATGAAATTGATGTTTCACGAGGTGATATGTTGATTCATGACGGTGAAGCGGTTGAAGCGAAAAA
This sequence comes from Mariprofundaceae bacterium, assembly GCA_030950975.1. Taxonomy (GTDB): domain Bacteria; phylum Pseudomonadota; class Zetaproteobacteria; order Mariprofundales; family Mariprofundaceae. The sequence continues at coordinate 8,081 of JAUZQL010000060.1, forward strand.
AATGTTGACTGCCAATGTGTGCTGGATTGGTGATGAAGACTTGGAAAATCGCAATAAATATATCATCAAGCATGCCTGTAGTGAATTAAAAGTGCTGGTCGATCATATTGATTATAAAACAGATATTCACACATTGAATCATGAGCCATCCGATCGTTTGGCGATGAATGAGATTGGACAAGTGACCTTTAAATTACAACAAGCTTTGGTTTTTGATAGCTATGCAGATAATCGCAGTACTGGAAGTTTTATTGTGATTGATAGTTTTACCAATAATACTGTGGGCGCAGGTATGATAGTCTAAACCATTGTTGTTGCGTGGGATATAGGAATGACTGATGTTACGCATACCATAATCTTTTCATCGAATTTCGGGGATGAACGTTGCTGTGTGTTCATGACTCTGGGGGTGCGGCTTTAGCCGCTCTGAATAAAGTATCAAGGCGTGGCTAAAGCCACACTTCCTAAGCATGGAATGACGGTTTTTTCACCAGAGTGCGTAACATCAGTGAGTAAGGGAGATTTCTATGTTTCAGGCAATAGCCCCGTGGATTGAGCAACATCAACGTTGGTTTCGTTTTCCTTTAATTGTCTTGATGACATGTGTTGCGATACTGATTGCCTTGATTCATCCTGATTTTTCTGATCAGCTTGAGCTTAAAATATTGGATGAACAGTTTAAAATACGCGGTGAAATACCTCATGATCAACGTATCATTATTGTGGGTGTGAATAATAATGATTTGTCTGAAATTGGTCGCTGGCCTTGGTCGAGAGATAAAATTGCGACAATAGTTGATCGTATTATGGGGCAATATGAAGCCAAAGCACTGGGCTTTGATATTGTTTTCTCAGAAAATCAATTGAACCCTATTGTGAAAAGCGCTCGATTGATTCAAGCTAAAGATAAGACATTAGCCAATTTATTGTTAGCGCATCAAGCAGCAGGTGATGTAGATGGTCAATTGGCAACGGTATTGAAAAAATATCAGCATCAATTGGTACCGGGTTATTTCTTTTATCCAAAAGGTGTGGATGTTCCTGAGTTGGGTTTGAAACGTTTACCACAGCAGTTGGAATTATTAGAAAAATCAGCGATCAGCGCAGAGTTTTCTGGTGATATGCCAAGTTATATTCCGCAGTTGGGTGCCATTGAAGGGAATTTACCTCGTTTTACAGCTCAAACGGATGTGGCAGGTTTTTTCAACTTTTTTCCTGATTCGGATGGGACTGTACGGCGTATTCCTTTAATGGTTCAATCAGGTGACCATATTTATCCAAGTATAGAGCTGCAACTTTTGCGTATCTTTAAAGCTTGGCCTCACATATCTGTCAAAGTGGATGATGGCGTGGTTGAATCTTTAACATTAGGCAAACAACATATTCGTACTGATGTTTCAGGAAGCATGCTTATCAATCATTACGGACCGGGTTACACCTTTCAGCATGTATCCGCTGCGGATGTACTCTTAGATCGTCTTCCCAAAAACACGCTGAAAGGTGCGATTGTTTTATTAGGTGTGACAGCAGTGGGCGTGTTTGATTATCGCCCAAGCCCTTTTGATTCTGTATTTCCGGGTGTGGAAGGTCATGCCGCAGCTATTTCGAATATTTTGAATGATGAAGAACTCTCTCGTCCAGCTTATTTGGATGCACTTGAGTTATTGTTGGTGCTGGTGTTTGGCTTGTTGTGTGGACGTTTGGTGATGGGGCGCGGTCCTTTTGGGCAAAGTGTTGTTATTTTTGGTGTACCTTGTTTATTGCTAGGCGTTTCCTATGGCTTGTTTGTCAGTTATGGCGTGTGGCTTGAAGTCATCTATATTTTGTTGGCTATTTTCTTGACGACCGTGCCAGTCAGCTTGTTTCAATATGTTGTGGAATCACATAAACGTGCGTTTATTCATAATGCTTTTTCTCATTATTTAGCACCTGAAGTGGTGGATAGTTTATCGAAACATCCCGATAGCTTGAAATTAGGCGGTGAAGAAAAAGAATTAACGGCGATGTTTTCTGATATTGCATCGTTTTCAACGTTTTCTGAAACATTAACAGCGCAAGAATTGGTCGCCTTGTTGAATACATACCTCACCGCAATGAGTGATATTATTCTCAAACATGGTGGTACGATTGATAAGTATGAAGGCGATGCGATTATTGCATTCTTTGGTGCGCCCTTGGATATGGAAAACCATGCTACAGCATGTGTTTTGGCAGCACTGGAACAGCAAACCGTGTTAATGGACATGAGAAAAGTATGGAAAGAACAAGGCAAACCTGAATTGACTGTTCGCATTGGTATGAATTCTGGCCCGATGGTGGTGGGAAATATGGGAACAGACACCCATATGAATTACACCATGATGGGCGACCATGTGAATCTTGCAGCACGTTTAGAAGGTGTTTGTAAGGCGTATCGAACGCCTATTTTAATCAGTGGTGATACACATCGCTTGGTTCGAGATACTATTTTTTGTCGCTTTATCGATCAGGTACAAGTGGTTGGTAGACGAACACCCGTAGATTTATTTGAGCCGATATGTTCACGGATAGATGTGTCGGATGAATGTGCCAAAAGAGATGAATTGTATAAGCGGGCATGGGCGATGATTCAATCAAGACGTTTTCCTGATGCTTTGAAATATCTTAAAAATTTACATGATAAATTTCCTGACGATGGTTTGTATGAAGTGATGATGGTCCGTACAGAAGGGTATATGAATACACCACCTCCAAAAGACTGGAATGGCGTGTTTGTGTTGGATAGTAAGTAACTAATGTTACGCATACCATCATTCCTTGGTCGTTTAATCGGTTTTCAGGAATGATGTTCTTTAACCAGTTTTAGCATGCCTTTATCCAACGTTTCAATCCCTTTTTCAATCGCTTTCATGATGTCTTTTAAAACCTTCCTAACAATCATGTGGTAAATTGATGCGAATGCTTGTTTCAACTTTAGGCAAGGCTATCACTTTGGCAAAACGAGGCGTGGATTTTTACAGAGCAAAGGCTATGACTATGTTCGTAATATCAGTTATCTTGATTGACCCAAACATCTTCCACTTCAAATTGAATCGCATCATAGCCTTTCCAATCATCAGGTTTTAACTGCCCTAGCACGGAAACAATACTTCCAAGCTGTAAACTCGGACTTAAAACACTGCCAAAAAATACAATGGCTGGTAGATAATATTGCCCATCACTCAAGGTCAATCGTATCACACCGCCTTTCAAATCCTTACGCTCTGATACATGAACATCCTGAATCAACCAAGAAATAGCAGGGTTTTTTCGACCAATGGGTTCAAATTGTCGGATGCGATGTGCCAAACCAATATGCAAACAAGGTAAGGTCAACACACCATCAATAGCGTATTCACGGCCTTTCGATTCACCTTTGCATTGCTGTTGAATGGCTTTTCCCATTGCGCTTACAAAATCACCCCATCGCCCTTCTCGAATGGTGCCACCACCTGCACCAGCATGACCACCAAAACCAAGCAAACAATCTGAACACGCATGCAATAAATCACCAATATGAAAGCCTGACACGCCACGTAAGGAGACACGAATTGCGCCTGAATCATCAACAAAACCCACCGCTGCGGGTCGATGATGTTGGCGTGCTAAACGCCCTGCTGCCAAGCCCACCACGCCCGCATGCCAATCTTTGTGATA
>JAUZQL010000061.1 GCA_030950975.1 Mariprofundaceae bacterium
TTTTTAACTCGTTTTCTACCGTTTATTTGTCGCTTAAAAGAACAAGGTAGAGAAATCATCTTGTGTGGTGATATTAATATTGCGCACAATAATATTGATATTAAAAACTGGCGTGGCAACCGTAAACACTCTGGATTTTTACCCGAAGAACGTGCTTGGATGGATGATTTATTGTCCAATCATGGTTTTGTGGATGCATTTCGCCAACTTTATCCTGAAAAAGAACAATATTCATGGTGGTCCAATCGTGGCAAAGCGCGCACCAACAATGTGGGATGGCGCATTGATTATCATCTTTGCACCCCGAACACCGCTTCTAGCTGCACAGATATCTGCGTTTACACCGATACTTGGTTTTCAGATCATGCGCCAGTGATTGCGACGTTTGATATTTAACTTCTTCGTTTATATATAGTCATTCAGGTATGAAAGTATCGTCATCCCCAAAATAAATATTTTCCACTCAGGCATTCACAGTAATTTACCACATAATATGCATATTGCTGTGGCAACAGGTTTTGATGCAGCCACGCTGCAACCTGTGTTGGGTATGTTCAAATGATGCACCATATGGGCGTGCCTATTGTTCATTTAGCTACGGAACCTGCGGATATGCGTAAATCCATCAATGGTCTGTCTGTTTTGGTCGCAGATTATTAAACGAAAAGAAATAGCTGCGTGTGTTGAACTCATTCGGACAAACTTCTAAACTTCCGAACTATGCGATATTCAAAGTTTTTAGCTCCAAGCTTACGAGATAACCCTGCTGATGCAGAGGTTGTTTCTCATCAATTATTACTGCGTGCTGGGTTTATCCGCCGCGTGACATCGGGTGTTTATGATTATTTACCGATGGGCTTGCGTGTATTGCGTAAAATTGAAGCGATTATTCGTGAAGAAATGAACCGCACAGGTGCGCAAGAATTATTGATGCCCATGCTGCAACCTGCGGAACTTTGGCAACAATCAGGTCGTTGGGATAAATATGGCAGCGAATTGTTGCGTTTTAAAGATCGTCATGCGCATGAATCGTGCCTTGGCCCGACGCATGAAGAAGTCATTTGTGATTTGGTCAAACGTGAATTGCGTTCTTACAAACAGTTACCCATGAATTTGTATCAAATTCAAACTAAATTTCGTGATGAAGTCCGTCCACGTTTTGGTTTGATGCGAGGGCGTGAATTTGTCATGAAAGATGCGTATTCTTTTCATGCGGATGAGGATTCCTTGCAAGAAGAATATCAAACCATGTTCAAGACATACCAACGTATTTTCACCCGTTTGGGTTTGAAATTCCGTCCTGTTGAAGCGGATACGGGTTCTATTGGTGGGAGTCAATCGCATGAGTTTCATGTGTTGGCAGAATCGGGTGAAGATTTAATCGCTTATTGTACGCACTGTGATTATGCCGCCAATGTGGAAAAAGCCGTGGCAAAACGTGATATAAGCGTGTTTGATGATGCTCCTTCACACCATGTCGATACGCCGAATATCACAGCTGTCGAAGATGTCGCAACATTTTTAGCCATTCCAGAAGAACAATTGATTAAAACCTTACTTTATCATGTGGTAGGTGGTGAATATGATGGACAAGTCGTGGCAGCTTGTTTGCGTGGTGATGATGCATTGCAAGAGATTAAACTGGTGCGCGCATTGGCTGCTGATGAAGTGATGTTGGCTTCCGATACTGATTTGCAAGCCATCCATGCCGTGAAAGGATTTGTTGGTCCTCAAGATTTGACGTGTAAATTATTGCTGGATGAAAGTCTGCGTGATGCCAAAGGCATGGTGGTCGGTGCGAATCGTGTCGATCAACATATCACTGGCTTTTCAGTCGATTGCCTTGATGCTGATTTTGTAGATTTACGTGAAGTCCGTGTGAACGATGGATGTTGCCACTGTGATGAAGGGCATATTGAACATGCACGTGGTATTGAAGTCGGGCAAGTGTTTGCTTTGGGTCAACAATATACAAAACCTTTGGATGTATTGTTTCAAGATGCCAATGGAAAACGTGCCATCGCAACGATGGGCTGTTATGGCATTGGTGTATCACGTTTGATTGCCGCAGTGATTGAGCAATGTCATGATGAACATGGCATCGTTTGGCCTTTGGCATTATCACCCTTTCAAGTCACCATTATTACGATGGGTAAGAGTGAACGTGTCTTAGAAAATTCTAAAAAACTTTACCAAGATTTATTAAATGCTGGCGTAGAAGTATTGTGGGATGAACGTAAAGAACGCCCCGGTGTAAAATTCAAAGATGCTGAATTGATGGGGATTCCTTACCATATTGTGGTGGGTGAACGTGGTTTAGATGCAGGGATTGTTGAAATCCGCCGCCGTGCAGGTGAAAAACATGAGATAGCAATCACAGAAACTGTGGATTCTATGTTGTCGATGTTGGAAGAAAAGCTCTGAAAGGAAAAATAACACCTTATCTTAGCGGGACATCTGGCAAAGGTGTCCTAGCTGGGATTATGCTGCTTGGATTTCTTATATCCGCTCCTTTTTTGCTTAAAAGTACGCAAGAAGAAAAACAAAATTTAGTGGAAAACACTGAAACTATGGTGCTTGTAGAGAAAAGCACAGGTTCTTTAAGTGATTTACCCAAAGAGGATGTCGTCAAATTACGAGCCGATTTGCAAGCATCAAAAACAGCGCCAACTGTTAATTTTGAAGAACAAGTATGGGAACAAGATATTCGTCAACTGATTCAACGTTGGGTGCCTGATGATGAAGAAGCTGGAAGCATTGCCCGATGGGTCTATATATACAGCGTTCGATTTAATTTATCCCCTGAACTTTTACTTGGTTTGATTGCGGTTGAATCACGTTTTGATCATTTTGCAGTGAGCAATGTCGGTGCTCGTGGTTTGATGCAGGTGATGCCATTTTGGAAAAAAAAATTGGGGCAACCCACTGATAATTTATTTGAAATTGAAACAAACATCCGTTATGGAAGTGCCATTTTACACCATTATATCAAACGTTATCGAACCGAGCGACGTGCATTAGCTGCGTACAATGGTTCCTTGGGAAAAGATAAATATCCCAACAAAGTCTTTGCTCAAATGCGTAAATTTAAGGCGATTCGAAAGCAGAACACATCCCATTAACAGTCCTCGAGTTGATCGAGTGGACTTTGTACTGATGTAAGATTTTGCTGCAAAACATGGGTATAAATTTCTGTGGTTTTCACATCATTATGCCCCAATAATTTTTGAACCACACGAATATTGGTACCTGATTCTAATAAATGCGTGGCAAATGAATGACGAAAAGTATGCGATGTCACTTTTTTAGAAATAGCTGCTTTTATTTTGGCAGCACGAATGGCTTTTTGTAGCCCTGATTCATTAACGTGATGTCGGCGTATTTGATTGTTTTCAGGATCATTTGATAATTTTTTAGATGGAAAAACATATTGCCATTCCCAAGATTTAGAGGCGTTGGTATATTTTTTTGCCAATGCACTGGGGAGCCAAACATTGGCATGTCCTTGTTGCAAATCCTCTGTAAACATAAGGTAAACTTGTTGTAAATGTGTCTGTAACTCATGACGTACAGATATGGGGAGCAATGTGCTACGATCTTTATCCCCTTTTCCTGATCTGACCATGAGTAAACCTTGATCAAAATCAATATCTTGAACACGTAAACGCAACAATTCCATTAAACGCAAACCGCCACCATACATCATGCGAGCCATAAGCCCCGTTGTGCCTTGCATAGAAGCGAGCATTCGAGTGACTTCATTTTTACTCAAAACAACAGGTAAACGCACTGGTTTTTTAGAGCGAACTGGTGCCATATCATCAGCAAAAGGCAATGCCAAAACTTGTCTATAAAGAAATAATAAGGCGTTAAACGCTTGGCTTTGGGTGGATGCAGCCACATTTCGATGCACTGCAAGATGACTTAAATAAGCTTCGACTTCCTGTTTTCCCATATCCTTGGGATGCTTTTTCTGGTGAAAAAAAATAAATTCACGAATCCAACGTGTGTAAGCCTCTTCTGTCCGCTTACTATAATGATAGTAGCGCAATACTTCTCGAACTTGATCCATCAATCGTTTAGAAGTTGGGCGAAAAATAGGCTTTTGATTGACCTTGGTTTGTTGTGGTGGCAAAGTTGCTCCTTGTTTCCTTATTTGAAGTTTAATACTTAATATTAAGCAAATCAAGGAAGTATATAGGAGAGTCATACATGGAAATCAAGTACACGTATGGCTAAGTTAGATAATTCTTAGAGATGAAATTTAAGGCTGTATTTCGATAAAAATGTAGGTCTTGAATATTTTCTTGTTGAATCAGATTTGGTTGAAAGTTTATCGGTTTTTTTGATATGGGCTAAAGTTGAAAGGGTCAAGTGAATTGATGGTTCTTTTTTCTGATAATAAAAAAGTAAAAAGTGATTGGGTCAAAAGAAATAAGCATTATTTTTATCAAGGCTGAAGTTCAATCAGGTTTTAAGAATTTCCTTTGAGAGAATGAATCATAGAAAATTTTTTTGTGTTTTCGGGCATTTATTCTGGAAATCATGAAGATTGAAAGGCTTTTCTTAGTTTTTTTGTTGAAATGCAAAGTCATGCTGAAAATGAGTGATTATTTTGAAGGGGGTTAGCATCATGGTGAGTGATTTTCTTGAAAATAGATTATCTAACAAGGGCATCGAGAGGGACTTCCGCTGCGCTCCAGCCCCTCATGCAGGGCGTTAGAGTCAAGTTCCGTTCTCGGGTAGTTTTTTTGAAGTTAAAAGATAAATTAAAACGAACTAGTAGAAACTCAAAAATATCAATTCTTGTAGCTTTATTATCAGTCCTTTATTTTTGTATGAT
>JAUZQL010000062.1 GCA_030950975.1 Mariprofundaceae bacterium
AATCAAGCGTTTACCGTGATTCGCTTACCTAAAAAAGAGTCTAAATAATGGCGCGCCCTGTGCTGGAATTGATGAGTCGCCAAGGCTGTTGCTTGTGTGAAGATGCAGAAGCTGTGATTGCTGATTTTGTGGCACAGGGACGTTGTACTTTAGATGTTGTCGATGTCGATCAACATCCAGCTTTAGCGATGCGTTTTGGTATGGATGTTCCCGTTGTTTTGATGAATGAAGTCGTGTGTTTGATGCATCGTATCACCCATCATGATATTGAATCGTTATTGGAGGCAGCATGTTAAGACGTTGGTTAGTAGTAGGTGGTCTTGTTTTAATGGTGGCAGGCGCTGCTTGGTTTGGTTTGCCTGAATCCCATAAAAAAATAGTGGTGGGTAATCAGATTGTTGATTTTTCACTGCCTGACTTACAAGGCAATATGCAATCACTGCCCAAAGGTCATGTGATGTTGGTGAATTTCTGGGCAACGTGGTGTCCGCCATGCCGCAAAGAAATGCCCAGTATGATTCAACTGTATCAACAATACGAATCACAAGGCTTGAAGATTATCGCAGTGTCTGTGGATCGAGATAGCAAGCAGTTGCAGGATTTTGTACATGAATATCAAGTGCCTTTTGATGTACGCCATGATGTGGATTCGGCTATTTCAACGCAGTACGGTGTGTTTCGTTATCCTGAAACCTTTTTAGTGGATAAACATGGGGTGATTCAAGCGCACTTGATTGGTGGGGTTGAATGGATGTCTCCGAATATCCGTGAAAATATTGAAGCACTCTTAGCTGATCAAGCTTTGACTACGGCGTTATAATACTTGGAAATGACCATAAAAGATGAGATTCAAGCCTTACGCATCCAACTGAAAGAACATAATTTTCGTTATTATATATTGAATAAGCCTAGCATATCAGATGCTGATTATGATGTGTTGTTGCGCCGACTTGACGCATTGGAACACGACTTAGGCGAAGACATTCCAGAAGATTCACCCACGCAAACAGTGGGTGCGCCCATCAGTCAAGCTTTTACCCCTTGTGAACATGCAGTGCCCTTGTTATCGCTGGCAAATGCCTTTGATGCAGAACAAGTCAAAGCCTTTGATCAACGTATTTCAGATGTTTTAGACCGTGATGACTATGATTATATTGTTGAACCCAAAATTGATGGTTTAGCGGTTAATTTACGTTATGAATCAGGTATTTTGGTATCAGCTGCCACACGAGGTGATGGACGTGTGGGTGAGAATGTTAGCGATAATGTACGCACGATTACTGATATTCCTTGGCGTTTGATGGGTGAAGATATACCAAAGGTTTTGGAAGTTCGTGGTGAAATTTATATGTCTAAGGCTTCATTCCAAGCCTTGAATCAAAGTCAGGCATTGTTAGGCGAAAAATTATTTGCCAATCCACGCAATGCAGCGGCAGGTTCCTTGCGCCAATTGGATGCAAGCATTACAGCCAAACGTCAACTTAGCTTTTTTGCTTATGGTGTTGGCATGGGTGCTGATGGCTGGGTCAATTCTCAAACAGAGCTGTTTGAACGTTTGCATGGCATCGGCTTTCCCGTGCAGGATTATCAACTATTTTCCAATATTGACGATGTGTTGGATTATTATGAAGCCTTTCAAAACAAACGCTCACAATTAGCTTATGATATTGATGGCTTGGTTTTTAAGTTAAATGATTATTCTTTGCAAGATGAAGTGGGTTTTGTAGCACGTTCTCCACGTTGGGCGATTGCTCATAAATTTCCTGCCGAAGAAGCTTTGACTACGGTTGATCAAGTGATTTGGCAAGTCGGTAGAACAGGTGTCATTACCCCTGTGGCAGTGATGAAGCCTGTCTCTGTGGGTGGGGTGATGGTATCACGTGCGACCTTGCATAATGTTCAAGAATTGCAGCGTAAAGATGTCCGTGAAGGTGATTCAGTATGGATTCGGCGAGCAGGTGATGTGATTCCTGAAATTGTATGTGTTGCAGATGATGAAGCGCATTCGACACGTTTAGCTGTCGCCATTCCTGATGTTTGCCCTGAATGTTCAACACCCGTTGTGCAAGAAGAGGGTGAAGCGGCGATTCGTTGCAGCGGTG
>JAUZQL010000063.1 GCA_030950975.1 Mariprofundaceae bacterium
CGTTGTTTCAGTGCTTTGTTACCATCGGTATGATCCCAATGATGATGCGTATTCAAAATATGGGTCAGCGGTTTACCCAATCGCTTACACGCTTGATTCACAATACTGGCATCAGCAGGGTCAATCACAGCTAAAACAGAATCGATTTTGGATTCCAGAAGATAAATGTAATTATCATTTAAGGCAGGTAGTTGGTGAATTTGAAAGCTTGAATGTTGATATGATGACATAACGCCCTATCTTAGCTCGCGTTTATCTTCATACAATCAAGGAACATTACTTATTCTATGTCACATGGTTCAACAAAAACCGTTATCGCCGCAATAATTGGCAATAGCATTATCACCACTGCAAAGTTTATTGGCTTTTTTCTTTCAGGATCCAGTGCTTTACTAGCCGAAGCAATTCACTCACTGGCAGACACCGCCAATCAATGTTTGTTATATTTGGGCTTAAAGCGTGCATCACGAAAGGCGGATATTCATCATCACTTTGGTTATGGACAAGAACAGTATTTCTGGAACTTAATTTCAGCCGTCACTATTTTCTTTTTAGGTTGTATTTATACAATCCTACACACGGTAGGACAAATCCAACAGAATCATCAACCTGAAATGTCTTGGATTCCATTTAGTATTATTGGTCTTGCCTTTATGGTCGAAGGTTTTACTTTTTCAATTGCGTTAAAAGAATTTCTATCCCAATGCCGAAGTGAAGGGAAAACGGTTCGTGAATATTTTTTCACCACCCCTGATCCCACCACCTTAGCCGTATTGATTGAAGATAGCGTGGCGATGTTAGGATTGTTATTTGCAGTGATAGGCATTGGTTTATCCATGTGGACGGGTTATGCCATCTTTGATGGTATTGCTGCCATTGCCATTGGCTTATTGATGGGTGCTTTGGCATTGTTTTTAGCATCTACCAATCGTAAATATCTTTTGAATTATTCCGATGATGATGTCAATGAAGTGGCAACACGTTTATGGACTTCCGATGCGCAAGTACAAGCAGTGCCATTGGTGAATAGCATTGTCCTTTCACCAAGAGAAACATTATTGATGGCAGAAGTTGAGTTGCGCGAAGAAGCGATGTTTGCTGATATGAGTGAGGCTGAAATTCAACAAGCCATTCGTTTTATGCGAAAATTAAACGCTATTCGCCGCTCTTTGGAAGAAGATGTGATAAAGCTTGCGCCTGAAGCAAAATACATTTTTATCGAATTTGCATCACCACCTGTAAAACCTGATAAAAATAAGGGTGGTATGCAGACATAACATGCCTACAGTTGGCATGACTACATTTAAAAGGAGTATGTGATGAGTGTATTGGTTGGTAAGAAAGCCCCTGAATTTACAGCAGCAGCTGTCATGGCAGATGGTTCCATTAACGAAAATTTTTCTTTGGCAGATTATAAAGGAAAAACAGTGGTATTGTTTTTCTATCCATTGGATTTTACGTTTGTATGTCCATCTGAATTGATTGCCTTTGATCACCGTATCAAAGAATTTGAAGCACGTGGTGTACAAGTGATTGCTTGTTCTATTGACTCTCAATTCAGTCATGTGGCATGGCGCAATACAGCTATCAATGATGGTGGTATTGGTCCTGTGGCATATCCTTTGGTGGCTGATGTAAGCAAAACGATTGCCGCTGATTATGATGTCTTGGTTGGTAATGAAAGCTTGCAAGATGAAGATGGTGACATGATTCATTTGTTGGGTGGTTCTGTTGCATATCGCGGATCATTCTTGATTGATAAAGAAGGCAATGTACGTCATCAAGTGGTCAATGACTTACCATTGGGTCGTAATATCGATGAAATGTTGCGTATGATTGATGCGCTTCAATTCCATGAAGACCATGGTGAAGTTTGCCCCGCTGGTTGGAATAAAGGCGATAAAGGCATGGTTGCCGATGCAGATGGTGTCGCATCTTATTTGGCTTCAGAATCCGATAAACTTTAAATCGCGTACTGTTAGTTAAAGGTTTGAAAAGAGCGGCTTAAACATGGTTTGAGTCGCTTTTTTTATTTTATCATCTCAATAATTTCATATCGACGGATTTACGGACGTTTATGGCAAATTTTAAAACTCATATCACGGTTGCAGCATTTGGCTCGATGGCAGCCACATCTGTTTGCATACAAAAAATAGGCATCAGCGATGAACACGCAGTGATTCTTTTTCTATTGGGTACTATTGCAGGCATGTTACCTGATATTGATTCGAATCACTCCATACCTGCCAAGTGGTTTTTTAGAAGTCTCACGGCGACTTCGATGGTAGCGATGGCTTTTTATAGCATTCCTAAATTTTCAACAGAAGTGGTATTAGCCTGCCTTTTGGCCACCTTTATTTTTGTGCATTTTATTTTTTCTTATACCATGAAATCCATCACCTCGCACCGTGGTTTATTTCACTCCGTACCTGCGGCAGGATTGTTTGGCTTGGGCATGTATTTTATAGGGCATTATGGCTTCACATGGTCAGCACATTTTTCTTGGCTAGCAGCCAGCTTTATTTCGGGGGGCTATCTAGTGCATTTGATATTGGATGAATGTTATAGTGTCGATTTAATGGGCGGAAGATTGAAAAAATCATTTGGTAGCGCACTGACTGTATTTAATAAACGGCAATGGCGTGCTTACATCATGTTGTACCTGATATTTGCTTGCGCAAGCCTTTATGCTTATGACCCAAATATCATCCTTTTATCCCATACATCATGATCAATGATACGAATCAACCCGTATCTCTGTTAAACTTGAGCCATGTTTGATATCACAAGCAACACCTTCATCAATATTCTTTTTATCATCGGTTTGGGACAAGTGCTATGGTTATCCTCCATGCTTCTTCGCCGAGGTTTTGAGCCAGATACGCTTTGGCAAGCGACAGCACCGTTGTTGTCCATTTGGGTCTTGATTTGGCCAGTTTACAGCATGTCTTGGTCAATTTGGCTGCCGATTTATATTTTAGGCATTGTATTATTGTTGATTTACAGCATTGCCAAGCCTTTTTGTCTGAATATTCAAATGATTTGGGGTAAACCTTACCCTTTAGCTATGCTTTCTCTTATCAGTAGCTTAACGATTGCCATGGCATTTTTTCAATCGATCCCTGAGTTTGGTTTTGCCCTTGCACTGACCATTTGCCTTGCTTTTCCTTTGGCTGATTTACTTGATCGTATCCCCAATCAAACCTTGGGTTTTCCATTCCATCCGCAACAAACCTTGTTGGGACATCTTGGTTTATTGATTACTAGCACATTTTTATGCAGTTGGAGCATTCACCTTTACCACCCTATGAACTGGCAATTATTGATAATGGCAACTTTGATTGCTGCTATCGCAGCTTCTTTATTGCGAGCCTTATGTCCTAAGTTTTGGAATCTTCCTCTTTCAACACTGGCTATGGGCTGGATTCTTTGGCTACTGTAAGCTTCGCCGCATGTCTTATATTGATAACCTTATTGAATTGGCATTGCTTGAAGATGCCGCTTACGAAGATCTTACCGCAAATGCGACTATTTTATCCTTACAACGAGGTATAGCTCAAATTACAGCCAAAGCGACAGGAACACTTTCAGGCTGTGAGATTGCACAACAAGTCTTTGATACCCTTAATCCCAGTATTCAACAACAATGGTTTAAAAACGATGGCGATGTAGTTCAAGTCGGTGATGTGATTGTTGAACTCACTGGAAACTTGAGGGCTTTATTGGCAGCCGAACGTACCGCTTTGAATTTTATGCAACATCTTTCAGGTATTGCGACTGCCACCCAAGCTTTTGTGGATGTCGTGCAAGGTACAGACTGTTTGATTGCTGATACGCGTAAAACCACACCGGGGCTTCGCTTGCTTGAAAAGAAAGCCGTGATTCATGGTGGTGGTATCAATCATCGCATGGATTTATCCAGTGGTATGCTCATCAAAGAAAACCATATTGAAGGCAGTGGTTCGATTACGGATGCCATTCATGCATGTTTTGAAGCATGTTTTAAAAACAATTATGATGTATGGGTTGAAGTGGAATGTGAAACAGAAGATGAAGTCAAGGAGGCTGTGCAATCATGCCCAGATATTATTCTTTTGGATAATATGACACCTGAACAGGTTCAGCGATGCCGACACTTGGTTCCCGACTCCATTTTATTGGAAGCATCGGGCAATATTACCTTGGATAATGCTCGTTTGTATGCTGAAACAGGAGTGAATCGTATTGCTATTGGTGCTATCACACATTCTTCGCCGTCATTGGATTTGTCCATGCATGTCCAAGCCATAGCAATGAATGTCGCAGCCAATGACGAATCCTAAATTATCATTGCCTTCACACCTTGAAGCTGCGATTCAACCGCTGAAACATATTCAGGCTTTACAACATTTCGATACCATTGATTCTACCAATCGTGAAGCGATGCGCCAACTCGAAGCTGGCGTTGAAAGTGGTCAAGTGGTAATTGCCGACCAACAATCCGCAGGGCGAGGACGTTTAGGAAGAGTTTGGCATAGTATGCAAGATAGTTTGGCGATGAGTATCATCTT
The DNA here is from genome assembly GCA_030950975.1 of Mariprofundaceae bacterium. Lineage (GTDB taxonomy): Bacteria > Pseudomonadota > Zetaproteobacteria > Mariprofundales > Mariprofundaceae. The sequence goes on from JAUZQL010000063.1 coordinate 4,551, forward strand.
ACGTCCTGATATAGCAGTTGAACATGCGCCCCAACTTTCTTTAGTGACGGCGGTCGCCATACATCAAGCCTTGATTCCTGATGTCCCTGATATTCGTCTGAAATGGCCCAATGATTTACTCATTCATGGGGCAAAAGTCGCAGGTATTTTAACGGAAATGCGAACAACATCGAAGCATGTTGATGGTATTGTTATTGGTATCGGCGTGAATATCAAAAAGCCCCTCGAGGGTTGGCCTGATGACATTCAACAACAAGCCACTGATTTACAATCGCATGCTATCTCGACTGTATCTCCTAGCTCATGTGCTATGCGTATTTTGGAATCCCTCGATCAATGGTATGAAATATATCTTCAACAAGGTTTTGCACCCATTCGCAAAGCGTGGTGGCAAGCACATATTGCATCGCAACAAAAGGTTCGTGTGTTCAATGGTAAAGCTTATATCACAGGCATTGCCACGGATTTAGACCACGATGGCGCACTTTTATTGGATGTTCACGGCGATATTCAACGCATTACGGCAGGTGAAATTTTTCTCAATGAGTAGGCTATCAGTGGGCAATAACGCCTTGCCCACTGCCAGCTTTTATCCTACAAAATATAACGTGATAAATCTTCACTTTCAGCTATTTCACCCAATTGCTGTTGCACGTAGTTTGCATCGACATGCAAACTCAAACCAGCACATTCAGATGCATTGAAACTAATATCTTCCAACACATGTTCTAACAAGGTATGCAAGCGGCGTGCGCCGATATTTTCGGTTTTTTCATTCACTTGTACCGCAATACGCGCGATTTCAGCAATGCCGTCATCATCAAAGATCACTTCAATATCTTCTGTATCCAACAAGCGGATATATTGTTTACTTAACGCCGCTTCTGGTTCAACCAAAATACGTCGAAAATCACTTTCGGTCAGTGCATTCAAATGAACACGAATCGGAAAACGACCTTGTAATTCAGGAATCAAATCCGACGGTTTGGACAAGTGAAATGCACCCGAAGCAATGAATAAAATATGATCGGTTTTCACGGTTCCTTGACGGGTATGGATGGTTGTTCCTTCCACCAAAGGCAATAAATCCCGTTGCACACCCTCACGCGATACATTGCCATCCTTGCCTTCACGGTGGGTAATTTTATCCATTTCATCGATAAAAACGATGCCCGAATTTTCAGCCCGTTCAATCGCATCTTCTTTGACACGATCCATATCCAACAATTCATCGGCTTCTTGTTGTTGCAAGACTTTACGGGCTTCATCCACAGTCATCCGTTTTTTCTTGCTCTTACCACCCATCAAGTTGCCCAACATATCCTGTAAATTATTGTCCATTTCGCCGCCATCTTGTTGGGGAAAAACTTGCATCGAAGAAACGGGCGAACTCTCATGCACATCAATTTCAACCTGTCGTTGATCTAACTCACCCAAACGAAGTTTATGACGCATTTTTTCGCGTGAACTACGTTGCCCCGATTGACGTTCAGCATCCACAGGTGCGCTAGGTTCAACCGTATGTGGAATTAAAATATCCAATAAACTTTCTTCGGCTGCACGTTCTGCTTCTTTCTCAACCCGAACCAAGTGTTCTTCACGCACTATTTTGATGGATGTATCCAATAAATCACGAATAATGGATTCTACATCACGTCCCACATAACCTACTTCTGTATATTTGGTGGCTTCCACTTTCACAAAGGGAGCGTTGACAAGTTGTGCTAAACGTCGTGCAATTTCTGTTTTTCCGACACCCGTGGGGCCAATCATTAAAATATTCTTAGGGGTAATTTCTTCACGCATCGGTAAATCCACTTGCTGTCTTCTCCAACGGTTACGCAAGGCGACAGCGACAGCACGTTTGGCATCATCTTGCCCAATAATATAACGATTGAGTTCAGCAACAGTTTCACGAGGGGTCAAAACTTTATTCATGATGAAGCCTCCAAGGATTCAATGGTAAAGGATGTATTGGTATAAATGCAGGTTTCTGCGGCTATTTGCATGGCATATTCCGCCACTTGACGTGGGCTAAGCTTTGTATGTCTTAACAAGGCAGTCGCTGCTGATTTGGCATAATTACCACCTGAACCAATCGCCGTAACGCCTTCATCTGGCTCCAATACATCGCCATTTCCTGAAATAATTAAAGTGCGTGTAACATCGGCAACAATCATCATCGCTTCAAGTTTCTTTAGATATTTATCCGTGCGCCACTCTTTGGCAAGTGCCACCGCAGCACGCGTCAAATTGCCTGCGTGTTCATCCAACTTGGCTTCAAACATTTCAAAAAGACTCATGGCATCTGCTGTTGAACCTGCAAAGCCAATTAAAATATCGCCATTGCGGATTTTGCGTACTTTTTTCGCACCATGTTTCATCACTGTGTCGCCCAAAGTGACTTGCCCATCACCTGCAATGGTGACTTCATTTTCTCGTCGAACTGCGCAAATCGTTGTACCACGCATTTGAATGGATGACATCAAACTCTCCTTTTATCTCAAAGGCGCTGGATTTTAGCCATTCCAAGCACTGGCATCAACCAGACAATCAGAAGTTTCCTTTTATAATTGGTCAAGGATGCCATTTCTTTTCACCAATATATCCAAGTGACTTAAATCACTATCATCTAAATGATTTGCGAGCGCTTGTAGTTGTAACCAACTCATCACATAATGCGCTAAAGCATCCGCATAAGCTTGCTGGGTACTGGCAAGACGTTGTTGACTATCCATCACATCATTCAGTGTCCGCAAGCCGACTTCCAAACCTATTTGACTTGCCTTCAATGCTTCTTCGCCACTTTTTTTGGCATGTTGAAGTGCTGATAATTCATCCCATCCACTTTGCAAAGCCAACCATATCTGTTGCGTTCTTAATCTCGTACTACGTTTGGCTTCAGCGACTTGATAGTCTGATTGCAGCTTGTTATCCACAGCTTGACGACGTTTGGCAGATAAAGCCCCACCTGCATACAACGGTGCATTGAGTTCAATACCGATGACACTTGTTTTCACTGATGAACCACCAAAACTACCATCCGATGCTTGATTTTTATTCCAGCCTGCAATCAATTGCACGGTGGGCATGGCACTGCCTAAAGCTTGCATATATTGTTTATCAACCAGTTTTGTTTTTTCTTCTGCCAGTTGAATGTTAAGGGATTGTTCTGCGGTGATTTTTTTCCACGCTTCCAAATCATTGGGCTGCAACGGTAAGGGGTGAAAATCAGCAGGAATATACGCATCAACATGGACAGCGTGACCCAATAAAGAATCCAAGTTGGCTTGGGCTTGCAATGCAGCATTGGCAACACGAATACGCGCAGCTTTGGCTAAATCAAAACGACTGCTTGCAGCCAATGATTCATTGATGGACGATAATCCTATGTTAAATGCAAGGTCTGCTTTTTTTGCCAAACTTTGCATGGCTTGTTCATTTTTTTGAGCGGCATCTAAAGCAACGTGTGAACGCAGAACATCCAACCATGCTGATGCTGCTTGCAGCGTGGTTTGTTGACGTTGCACTGCCAATTTCAAATCAGCACTGGCGGCGGCTAATTGACCTTGTTGATATAACGACCACTTACTCAAATCAAAGAGCGGTTGCACCAGTTGAATACCATAGGATATTTTACGATTGTTGATATTGCTGCGTAAAAAAGAAATCGGTTTATCGTATATAAACTGTTGTTTTTCTTGTTGGAATGAACCCGATACTGACACATAAGGAAGTAACTGCGCTTTGCCCAAGACAATATTTTCTTGCGCCGCATCACGAGCTGCTTGTTCAGCTCTCAAAGCAGGCGCATGCTGTAAGGCTTGTTCGACAGCGGCTTGTAAGCTGATGGATTCAGAAGCCCATACAGGTTGTATGCAACACAAGCTTATCAAGGGTAACATCATACGTTTCATGCTTGACCTCGCGTTTGTTTCCATGTTTCAAAGCGTTGAATGCCATGTTCCAACAAGGAATACGCCGAAGGGACGACGACCAAGGTCAATAAGGTTGACGATACCATGCCGCCAATGACTGCAATCGACATCGGAATGGTCATTTCACTGCCTTGCCCCCAACCCAATGCCGCAGGCAATAAGGAAAAGATGATGGTCAATGAGGTCATCAATACAGGTCGCATACGAATCGGACATGCAGCTTTCAAGGCTTCATCAATGCTCATGCCTTGGGCGCGGTATTGATTGGTTAAATCAACCAATAAAATGGAATTTTTTGCCACCAATCCCACCAACAACACCAAACCAATCATGGAAAATATATTTAAAGTATTGCCTGTAAGCATCAGGGCTGCGACACCTCCTGCAATCGCCATCGGTTGTGCCAACATCAACACCCAAGGTTGGGCAAACGAGTTGAATTGGCTGGCAAGTACCATAAAAATCAACACCATCGCCAAGCCAAAAGCAAACATCATGTTTTTCCCAGTTTTGCTAAATTCAGCCGCCTGACCTGTTAAAATAATATGGTAATTCGGCGGTAAAATATCCTTGGCAAAGCTGTTGACTTGTTCTACAGCGGCACCCAGCGGCATGGTCGGTGCGCTATAAAACATGCCTGCGTAACGCAAGTCCATTTTCTGAATCACCGCAGGGCCTAGTTCACGATGCCATGAGGCAATGGTATCCAAGCGTACTTGTTGACCTGTTGGCGTTTGCAAATAAATTTTACTTAAATCGCTAGGCTGTTGCAGTTGATGATGAGCTGCTTTCAAACGAATATTGTAACGCGTGCCATCACCCGGTTCATCATTGAATTTGGCAACATCCATACCACCTGCCAAAACACCAAGCGTTTGGGCAATATCACCTGCTGCCAAACCTAAATCTCGGGCGCGTTGCCGATCCACCGTGAGTTTGAGTTGCGGTAAATCCAACTGTAAATCCAAATCCATATGCCCCATACCTGAAATCGTATCAAGTTTGGCTTTTAACTGACGTGAAAGCATGGCTGTTGTATCCAAATCAGGGCCTGCCAATGCAAATTGCAACGGTTCACCACGCGCACCACCACCGACAATCGGCACTTTCAAAGCAAACGCATGTAACCCTGGTATTTTATCAAATTCGGCTTGAATCACAGGTAAAATATCCCATTGCTTATGCTCACGTTCACTTTTGGGTGTGAGCCGAACATAGGCTACGCCTTGATTCACTTTGCCCATCGAGCCTGAACCAATCAGCGTGAAATAACTTTGCACATCGGGGTTGTTTTTCAGAACCTTTTCAAGTTGTTTCAAGCGGGCATCGGTACTACTCAAGGATGAGCCTAAAGGTGCTTTGAAAATCACCATAAAACGTCCTTCATCTTCTTTGGGTACAAAGCCTTTACCAATCATGCCAAATAAACTTGTACTGGCGAAAAAGATGCCGAATGCACATAAAAGTACCAGCCAACGAAAATTCAAACAGCCTGCCAAGATTCGACGGTAAGCACGATCTAAGGCTAAAAACAAACCATCAAAAACACCATAAATCCGACCGTGTTTCGTCCCTACTTGCAAATAACGAGAGCAAAGCATGGGTACAAGCGTCAATGAAACAAATAAGGATGCCAAAACACCAAAACTCACAATCACCGCAAAGGCGTTAAAAAAACGACCAATCATACCATCCATAAAAATCACAGGCGCAAAAATAGCCACAATGCTTAAACTGGCGGCAATCACCGCAAAGGTGACTTCTTTACTCCCTGCAAGCGCAGCACTTTTAGCATCCGTTTCTAAACCTTCATCACGATGGCGATAGATGTTTTCCAACACCACAATCGCATCATCCACCACAATGCCAATCAACAATAACAA
>JAUZQL010000064.1 GCA_030950975.1 Mariprofundaceae bacterium
TTTAGCCGAACGTTTATTTGCAAGAATGCAGCCCGACTGGAAACACCGTTTTAATTTTTGGAAAGAGACTATTTATCCAACATACGAGGTACGCGCTCAAATTGCGGGGGGTGGCTGTGTAAAATGCAGTTTTATTCGCACGCGAATCAAACAAATATCAAAGGCTACGATGTTGTTTTTACGAGAAATATTTTTGTTGGTACGGAGTTAATAACATGTTGAAATATATAGGAATGATACTGGTATGTTGTTTGACGGCTTGTCAGGGAGAGGAAAGCTCGACTACGATTGAAACACCACAGCTCAAAAGCAATCCAGTTGAGAATGTAAGCACGCAAGATGTACGTAAAAAAGATGAAAAAGCCTTTATCGCCAGTGACATCACGGCGGAAAAATCAGTCTCCCTCATGAACGATTTATCTACACCTTTGACTGCCAATGTTGAACATGGTAAAAAATTAATGCAAAAACGTTGTTTGATGTGTCACTTTATGGATAAAAACAAACGTAAAGTAGGTCCAAGTTTACAAGGTATTTATGGACGCACGCCGAGTATTGATGGCGTTCCTTTTAGCGTTTGGGATGATAACGCTTTGAATCAATGGCTTGCCAACCCTAAAGCTATCAAACCCACCACACGCATGGGCTTCCCTGGTTTTAAGAAAGAACAAGATCGCCTCGATGTCATCGCTTATTTAAAATCATTATCGTAAAATCATGCTAAAATTAAATAGACCAGAAGGAGTTATAATGAAACATTCGCACGGATTTACATTGATAGAACTGATGATTGTGGTTGCCATTATTGGTATTCTTGCAGCGATTGCGATGCCACAATTTTCAGCCTATCGCACAAAAGCATTCAATAGCTCTGCCATATCCGACTTAAGAAATATCGCCACTGGCGAAGAAGCATATTATGTAGACCATGGCACCTATGTAAATCTTCCTCCTATTGTCGGCTTTAGTGCATCACTAGCGAATTTACCAGGGGTACGTTTATCAAAAAATATTTGTGCCAAGGTTAGCAATGCGACCGCCATTGATTTCACATTGCAGACTGAAAATTTACAAGGCGATATGAGTTATCAAAATTCACAGTCTGGTAACCTACTTCAAACCCCTAAATCATTGGGTGTATATTCTATTGCTGGATGTTAAGTGTCTGCTCAAGACTCTGTAAACACACCAATATTGCGTATTTTTTCTTCACGTTGTTTGAGTAATACATGAACAGGTATTGCCAATAGTTCGTGTAAACCTTTTTCCAACACTTTTTTCATCATTTGAGCAGCATCTTCAATGTTTCGATGCGCACCTTCTTTGGGTTCAGGAATAATTTCATCCACCAAGCCCAATTCTTGTAAATCAGCAACCGTTGGCTTTAACGATTCCGCAGCTTTATCTGCAAACGCACGATCACGCCATAAAATAGCCGCACAACCTTCAGGAGAAATCACCGAATAGGTCGAGAGCTGTTGCATATAAAGCCGATCACCTACACCAATCGCCAACGCACCACCTGATCCACCTTCGCCAATCACCGTGCATAAGACAGGCACTTTCAAAACAGCGAGTTCCATGAGATTGCGTGCAATGGCTTCACTTTGTCCTCGCTCCTCAGCATCAATACCTGGCCAAGCCCCTGCTGTATCAATAAAAGTCATCACTGGAATCTGAAAACGCTCTGCCAGATGAAAAAGTCGCAATGCTTTACGATAACCTTCGGGTCTTGCCATGCCGAAATTGCGTTTAATCTTTTCTTTGGTATCGCGACCTTTTTGATGCCCAACCAACATCACTGTTTGTGAACCTAAATGGGCTAAACCACCCACAATGGCGGCATCATCAGCAAAAGCACGATCACCATGTAACTCTTGAAAATCATCAAACATTAAATCAACATAATCCAAAAAGTTTGGGCGATCAGGATGGCGAGAAAGTTGCGCCATTTGACCACGTGTCGCTTGCCCATAGGTTTTTTCAATCAATGCATCCCGTTTGATATTCAAACGTTCCACTTCTTCTGAAATATCCACATTCGCTTCACTGCTCATTTGTGAAAGCTCTTTGATTTTATCTGTTAATTCAGCAATAGGGCGTTCAAATTCAAGATAACTGTAAGCCATGTTTTCCTCACTTAATCCGATTTCTTTCGAAAGCTTCGTGTTTCTTCAATCACAGGTTTCCATGTCGCACATTGAACATGAATAGCCTGTTTATCCCAATATGTTTGCAAGACTCGTCGCGTCTTGGATGTCCATG
>JAUZQL010000065.1 GCA_030950975.1 Mariprofundaceae bacterium
CATTGTGTTATTTTAGTCGTGACAAACCCTTTGGATGCGATGGTATATACGGCCAAACAAGTATCAGGTTTTCCAAGGGAACGGGTGATTGGCATGGCAGGTGTGCTTGATTCAGCACGTATGCGCTCGTTTATTGCTGAAAAATTACACGTTTCTATATCTGATGTATCAGCGTTTGTCTTGGGTGGACATGGCGATGCGATGGTACCTTTACCACGTTATGCCACTGTCGCAGGTGTTCCAATTACTGAAATGATGTCTGAACAAGACATTCAGGCGATTTGCGAACGTACCGCAAAAGGTGGTGCTGAAATTGTGCAGTTGCTTAAAATAGGTTCTGCCTTTTATGCACCCGGTGCGGCCGTTGTCGAAATGGCAACATCGATTTTGAAAGATACAGGGCGTATTTTACCATGTGCAGCGTATTTGGAAGGTGAATATGGTATCAATGGTTATTACATGGGTGTGCCTTGTCGCTTGGGTGGTGGTGGTTTGCAATCCGTGGTCGAGCTCGATTTAACGGTTGATGAGCAAGCATCTATGGATGCATCTTTGGATGCCGTGAAAGTATTGGTGAAGCAAGTGGATGGTTTGGATATTGGCAATCATTTTACAACATGATATGAGCGTAAATGATTATCATTGAGTGTGTAAATGTACCAAGTATAAATAAATTATCATCTAACATTCATGACGCTATCAATCAAGCGCCTTATCGTTTGGCTTGTCTGGTGTCGCCCTCCCCTCCCTCCTTAGACACCAGACAAACTTATTGAGAAGCTTCGCATCTGCGGAGCTTCTTTTTTGTTGAACACCCGAAGTCCTTAGATTCTAAATTTGGTATGCTTTGGAAGTGCTTAACATCAGTTATTCGTAACAGCACATTCAACTGTCCCAATATCACAGATTAGTTTTTCTCTTGAATACGTTGAATCAAGCGGGTCGATGAATAACCCTCTAAAAATGGAATAACCCGAACTTCTCCACCTGACTGCATCACTTCTTTTGCACCCACAATACTATCAACCGTGTAATCTCCACCTTTCACCAATATATCAGGCATCAAGTGTGTAATCAGTTTTAATGGCGTGTCTTCTGAAAATGCCACGACCCTATCAACACTGCGTAATGCCGAGAGCATACAAGCACGATCATGCAAAGGGTTGATAGGTCTTGAGGAACCTTTGAGACGTTGAATAGACGCATCGTCATTCAAACCCACTATCAAGACATCACCCAAATGTTGGGCATCTTGTAAATAAGTGATATGTCCCGGATGTAATAAGTCAAAACACCCATTGGTAAAGACCACACGCTGCCCGTCTTTTTTCCATAAACGTCGCTGTTTGCAAGCGGCTTCAAGACTCCATAATGCTTTCATCCAGACCCCATGTTGCTTAAAATCCATGCAATGCCACCACAAACTATCATCAATAAAATATACCACTTGATTGGTTTCTTATAGTTTCTTTGATTCCAATGTTCGGCATCTGTCTTTGAAGTATCATCATCTAACGGATCATTGGACATATCCACTCCTTTTTTCACCTTCATATAAAAAATAGGTATGAGGGCTAGCTTCATATCTATATTAGTATAGTCGGTTATTTTCCAAACATCCGTTGATCGATGATGGAACAAAGAATATGTAAGCAAGTAATGTGCATTTCTTGTGTGCGAGCGGTTGAATCCGAATCGATATGTATCGATGTGGGGGATATTTTTGCCATTTCTCCACCATCATGTCCTGTTAATGTAATCGTTTCCATGTCTAATTTTTTTGCTGTTTGTATCGCTTTGATGACATTTTGAGAGTTTCCACTGGTTGAAATACCCAATAAAACATCGCCTTTTCGTCCCAGTGCTTCAATTTGCCTTGAAAAAACAGCATTAAACTCAAAATCATTGGCGATACTGGTCATCACCGATGCATCATTGACCAAAGCAATCGCAGCCAATGCAGGTCGATTCACTTCAAAACGATTGACCAATTCAGCTACAAAATGCATCGCATCAGAAGCCGACCCGCCATTGCCACACACCAAAATTTTCCCACCTGATTGTAAGCAATGAATCATCTTTTTTGCTGCTTGCATCAATGGGTTTTGTAAATGTTCCAAACATGCTTGGCGTAAGGTAATGCCTGCTTGCATCTGTTCAATAATTAATTCACGCATAGGTATTTCCTTTTTTCATCAACGAAATGCATCTTGGATATGTTCGATGCTTGCCCAACATTTCAAACCCCGAGAAGGCGAAACCATGATTAAATCGAAGCGACATAGCAACATGCTTTGCTTAGGGTTTTTCATCAACCAAGCCATCGCAGCCGAGCGTAATCTCGCACATTTATCGGGGGTCATCGCTTGTAAACTCGATGTGCGTTGCTGATGTGCTTTGACTTCAACAAATGCAATGATGTCATCTTTTTTTGCCACAATATCCAATTCGCCACGACCGCCACGAATATTTCGTGCTAAAATATCATAGCCTTGCCTTTGCAAAAACAAGGCGGCTTGCTCTTCCCCAGCTCGTCCTTTTTGGGTACTCAAAGTATCATCACCTTTAAGACTTGGTAGCCATCATCAATTGATACACATGTGAGCGTTTAACATGTAAGTGTTGCGCTACGGTCTTTGCCAAAGCTGATGGAGAAAGGTGTTCATCTTGCATCGCTTGTATGGTTTTAAGAATGGTCTCATCATTGATTTCTTCTACATGCAACGGTGCGCCTACCATGACCACAATTTCACCACGTGGTGCTTGAGATTCAAAATGTTCGATGACTTGAGTGACTGTTCCAGATACAAATTCTTCATATAATTTGGTTAATTCTCGCCCAACGACCAACTCTTTTGAACCAATCACGAGAGATAAATCTTTGAGTGTTTTCAATAAACGTCTAGGCGATTCCAGAAATACACAACTATGTGACATGACAGCAATCTGTTGTATTTGTTGTTTACGTGTGCTGCCACTGCGTGCCAAAAAACCCATATAGGTGAATTGATCAGTGGCTAAACCCGAAGCAGACAACGCAACAATCGGACTGCAAGCCCCCGGAATAGGTACGACCTCACAACCAGCCTGCCGAAGTTGTCTCACCAAACGATAACCAGGGTCATTGATGAGTGGTGTGCCTGCATCAGAAATTAAAGCCCCAGATTCGCCACGATTCAATCGTTCTAAAATCTTTGTTGCGATGTGAGCTTCATTATGTTCATGACAGGCAAAGGTGGGCGTATGCACATCATAGTAATCCAATAAACGGCGGCTCGTGCGTGTATCTTCCGCCGCAATCCAATCCACTTTTTTAAGTGTTTCAACCGCTCGGTAGCTCATATCTGAGAGGTTACCAATCGGTGTAGCAACGATGAATAATTTACCTCGTGCTTGTGTGTAGTTATCTTGCGAATCCATGAAACGAACGTATCCCCTATTGACCATGTTGTCACTTCTTATGTTAAGTAGTTTAAATGCATGTAGTAGCCATAAAACAATCAACGTATCTACTGATGATGAAAGTAAACAGGCACCGATGATTTCAGATGAGAAGTCAAACGTAACACCCACAGTCAAACTTGATCCGATGCAAGCAGTGACTGATTTAGTACTTAAAGCAGAGAACGCCAATCAATTGCCTGCTGCACTTGCGGGTTTACAGCAATTGGCAACCCATGCCTCATCGCCTGTGAAAGAAGAAGCGGCTTTTCGCCGTGTTCAACTCTTATTGCAACATCAATACGCCAACGCAGATATAGAAGCACAATATGTATTGCTGGCGTATCCTCATTATCGTTTAGTTGCTGATTTACATTTTTGGTTGGCACAATGGTGGCAAGTACAAGAACCAGTCGTTAATCCTGATATGGAAGTTGCTCCCATGTTTATGCTTCAAAACAGCAGCTATGCCAACCATGTATTGGATGAACTTACGGCGGCTTTACGCCAAGACAATATCAATAATGACTTGCTTCAATCTTGTCTTGCATTGAGTCAAAAAGTGATTAATCGAGGCGATATTGAACATCGTCGATCATGGTATTTTGCTGCGGCTCATGCTGATTTGGATCACCGTGATTATTGGGTACAACTTGCCAGTAACGATTTAAGCATTGCTGATTTACAAAGCTTGCAAGCACAACAACTTATTTCGCCTGAGCAAGATGATGCAATTTATTTGCATGTCGCGCGTCAAGCCATGATGAAAGGTGATATGAATGCCTTGCAGCAACTACTGGCCATGTTACAGATTAAATCCCCCGATTTACCCGTGACTCATAGGGTATCATCGTGGTTATATGGTGCTTCTCAACCCTTACATTTGGGTGTCTTGCTACCGCTAACTGGAAAGTATGCTCGTTTTGGTCAACAAGCCCTCAATGGCATTCGTTTGGCTGCGGATAGACAAGGTCAGCACATCACATTGTCTATTCAAGATACGGCGACAGAGCGTATCGAAGCGGCTTATCAAGCCCTGCATGACGCAGGTGTGGATGCGATTATTGGCCCTTTGTTAAGCAAGCATACTGAAACATTAGCGACACAATTGGATGCTAATTTACCCATCATGGCATTAAGTATGAGGCAAGATGTGGCATCTCTTTCGCCAGCCTTATTTATTCATAATCTTTCACCTGAAACACAAGGTAAGTTCATGGCATCGTATGCTATTTCTCAAGGTTTACACCGTATTGCAGTCATTCAAACGATGAATAAAAACTCTGAACGAGAAGCCTTATCGTTTATCAATAGTTTTGCTGATTTGGGCGGAGAAATTGCCGATGAAATCACCTTGAATGAAGGGATTGATCATCGTCCAACCCTTTTACAACTGCGTGAAAACAGTGATGACAAAGCATTGTTGCAGCAATTGATTGAAAAGCGCGCTCTTTTTATTCCTGAACAGCGTCTTGATATTCATTTGCCTGTGAATATGGACAGTTTATATCTTGCCAACAATGGTAAACAAGTATCCGAGCTGGCAGGGCAACTTGCTTATGTGGATATTCGAAAGATTCCCCTTTTGGGAAGCAGTCGTTGGATGGATGGATATTTGTTAGATGATCGCGGTCGTAACTTGTCTACGGCGCGATTTATTCAAGATATACCCAACCCTCATAATTCTGATTTACGCACTCATTTCCACGAAGTTTGGGGTAAAGGTGAACCCTCAAAATTGTTATCTGTGGCGTATGATTCGACACAAATATTTATTTTATTGGTGACTCGTTTGGGATTAACAGGCTATGACATCATTCAAGCTTTACATAGTCAGGAAGGGTTTCCGAGTGAAACAGGGCTTGTTCATTTCAATGATGATGGTGTGGGTGAAAAAACATTTCCGCTTTATCGTATTCAACAACATGCCATTGTTCCCGCTCAATAAATGATGAACGATTATTTTTCCAATATATCTGAGTCTCAATACCCTTGGTATATCTTCGCTATTTGGGCAATATTGACCTTACCTTCCTTGGGTATTGCGCCGCTCTTTGATTATGATGAAACCATTTATGCACAAACAGCCGTCGATATGATGCATTTGGGTGAATGGATTGTACCGACAGCCAATGGGCAGCAATTTTTTGAGAAACCTCCGTTCACGTATTATATGATGGATGTTTGTTTCCAATTGTTTGGACAAAATGCTTTTGCAGCACGTTTGCCTTCAGCTATTTTCACCTTGATGACAGCTATGTTGTTGTTTCGTTTTGGTCGGGATGCTATTTCAGCACGTTTTGGTATCACTGCCGCATTGATTTTTTTATCCATGTTGGAAGTCGCTATTTTAGCGCATGCAGCGATTTTAGATGCAGTCCTTAATTTTTTCATAGCCGCGTGTTTGTTGCATTATTTTCGTTGGATACAAACAGGTGAACGCAAACATGCACTTTGGTGCGCTGCCATGATGGGTATTGGCGTGAGTATCAAAGGACCTGTGGGTGTGGTTGTACCCTTGTTGATTATAGTCGCAGATCGTCTTGTGGTGGGTGATCTTAAACGCCTATGGCATCAAATTCCTTGGCTGCCTGCTTTGGGCTTATTCACGCTTACTGCGATACCTTGGTATGCGATGATATGGCTTGAACATGGTGCTGGTTTTTTGTATGAATTTATTATGGTGCAAAACATTGGACGCGCCCTTCACCCCATGCAAGGTCATGGTGGTGGCTGGCATTATTATTTGGTGGTGTTTTGTATATCGGTCTTGCCGTGGTTGGCTTGGATGCCTTATGTATTCAAATCTTGGCAACGAACAGAACATGAACCTTTGCCGCATTTGATTCGTTTATGTTTGCTTTGGCTGGGCATGGTTATGTTATTATTTACCATCGCTCAAACCAAGCTTCCCCATTATATATCCTGTGTTTATCCTGCCGTGGCACTTGCCATTGCAGCGGCGTGGTGGCGTTCACCGTGTACGTTCACACAGGCTAAAATCATTCAACGCTTATCGGCATTTATCGTGTTACCGATTGCTTTATTTATGGCGACCTTTCAAAGCCTTTATCCCATGATAAAAGAACACGTTCACCATCCTCGTGCTGTGGCGGTTCTCAATCAAAATATTGAACCCAATATCGGCATCACATTAGCAGGTATGCTTCTTTTGGCGGTATGTCTGTGGCTTTGGTTTCAGCGACAGTCTTGTGTAGAGGAACATCGTGGAGAAAAACACAATACGGCATTATTAAATACCTTCATCATTGTTGGTTTTATGTTGCAATCGGCTTTGTTGATTCCTTTGGCTTCATTCGCAGGAAGGTTGGCACAAGCACCACAACATCATATTGCCCAACGTTTACAACAACTGCCAAGCTCGATGAACATTTATAGTTTTAACCTTAATTTTCCATCCATATCGTTTCAATCGCATCGAAATTATCACATTATTTCTGATGCTGAGGCGAAGTCATTGCTAATGAAGCGTGGTGATTATGCATTGATGATGCGCAGTGAATCTCAACATTTATTGCCACAACTTAAAACCCTGACACCTGATATCGATCAAGGTGGTTTTGTCCTTTATATTCATCATGTGGATACATTATGACCATGAAACTTTCTGTGATTATTCCTGCTTATAATGAAGAAGAACGCTTGCCGAACACCTTGCATGAAGCTAACGCATGGCTAACAAGCCATCTTCAAAATGATTTTGAAATCATTGTTGTGGATGATGGAAGCAGTGATGGAACCTGTGTTTGTGTTGAAAAATTGCAAAGCGAGATGCCTGAACTCACATTGATTCAACAACCGCAAAATCAAGGCAAAGGAGCGGCAGTCAGACGTGGCATGTTGGCTGCAAAAGGTGATGTTCATTTGTTTATGGATGCGGATCATTCCACGCATATCCGAGAAGTTGAAAAAGTGTTTGAGGTGTTTGAAACTTCAAAGCATAGCGATGTGGTGATTGCTTCTAGGCAACATCCTGATTCGGATATTTCTCAACACCAATCTTGGTTGCGTGAACACATGGGTAAAACCTTCAATTTTTTAATGCGAGTGAGTACAGGTATTGATATGCCTGATACACAATGTGGTTTCAAAGCCATGACAAAACAGGCTTCGTATGCCATTTTTTCAAAACAGAAACTAGATGGGTTTAGTTTTGATGTTGAAATGTTGTTTTTAGCGCAGCAATTACATTACAAGGTAATTGAAATCCCTGTAAAATGGGTCAATGAACCCAATTCTAAGGTTCGCATGTTGATTGATCCGCTCAAGATGTTTATGGATATTT
>JAUZQL010000066.1 GCA_030950975.1 Mariprofundaceae bacterium
CAAAGTATCCCAAGACTCATGCTCATCCGCCATGCATGTGATTGGAGGTAACGCCGATTCCATATCCCATGTTTCTTCAATATTCAAATAGGCACACAAAGCACGGTAAATATATTGAGTGTTGGCAGCTTTTCCATCCAAGGAATGCCCTGCAATATGAGGTGTTGCCAATCGACATTGCTCGTGTGTCAAAAGAGGCAATAATATATTGGGTTCATGCTGCCAACAATCCATGATTGTCCAGTGTTTTTCATCAGCATTTAACCAATGAAGCAGCGCTTGGTTATCCACACATTGCCCACGTGCTGCATTGATGATGCCTTGACCGTGAAAACGTGCCAAATGATGGGCATTGAGTAACAGTTCTGTTTTATCGATACCCTCTCGAATCAACGGCGTATGCAAGGTAATCACATCGGCTTGTTTGAGAAGATCATCCAAACTTACAAAATCAGCACTGCCTTCGCATCGTTGACGTGGTGGATCATTGCGTAACACATGAATGCCCAAACGTTCACAGACATGCGCTAATAAACCACCAATACGACCCACACCAATAATACCCAAAGACATCGTATTAAAATCGACACGTCCTTGTGCTTGCATTTCAAACAAACTTGCCAACATATATTCCACGACTGAAATCGTGGATGAACCTGCCGCTGTTGCCCAAGTAATACCTTGTTCGTTCAACCAAGCTTTATCATAATGATCATCGCCAATGGTGGCTGTTCCTGCAAAACGCACCGTTGAATCTTGCAAGAGTTTGGCATCTACTTGGATGCCCGAACGTGTTAATAACACGTCCGCATCATGCACAACATCTGAAGTGATTTGATGCAATGGCAAGGTGGTTAAATTCACATCAAAACCTGCCAGTGATTCAAATGCTTGCTCCACACACCAGATATGTTCATCGGCGATGATACGTATTTTCTTTAAGCTCATATTGACTCCAAATATTGATGATATAAAAACATTGAAAAAGCGTAACTTTTTGACAGAAAACCACCAGTATTTATGATGGGGTACTGAATAATTATGATACAAGGAGAATGTTTTAATGAAAAAAATATTGTTTATATCTGTTCCATTATTGTTTTTAGGAGCATGTTCTAGCACACCAAAACCTCAAGTGATGCAAAACCCTGAAACCAACAAAATTATTATGCTCACTGAAGGTGAACATACGATGATTTGTCAGCCATTACTGGAAAAAGCAGGCTTTGTTCCTGTAGAAGCTGGGCTGAACAACGGCGATAAATAAGCATCATTCAACGTTTTATATTGTTATTGAATATATGCTGTAACTATTTGTTTTATATCGTATATTGTTAAATTTCATACGTCCTTAATGAATGATAATAAATGTCTTAAAAAGCCAAATAAATGAATATGTTACGATAAATACCGTATATCCATATCAGGTTTAGGAATCATGCAGGTTCATTGTAAAAAGGAGGGCAGTAGCTCTCCTTTTTTATGCCCGATAAACTATATTTGAAGTACATGCAAGCCCTCTTTTATAGAAAAATGTCTAAGGATGCAGTGTGAAATATTTGCCTAAATATTAAGCAAACTATTTTCGTTCATCCAAAGTCAATAAGCCTCACTCTATTCCTTGTTTATACACATACTTATCCACAAGCTCTTGTGAGTAACTTTTTCGATGGATTTTTACGACCTGATAGCAAGTATTTTTTAATTGATTAGGATGCGAAATAGTGACTCAAAATATTCATTCTCGCTTGAGGTTTTTTTTATATGACAAGCACCACACAACAGCTTTCTTTCTCTCCTGAAGATGCTTTATCCGTTGCTAAAATTCAACCTTCTGCCTTGGTTGAGCGTTTCTCTCACATGCACAGTACTGAAATCGCAGAACTGTTATTATCTTGTAAAAATGATGAGCAACGTCAGGCACTCCTTGAGCATGTACCCGATCATATCTTAGGTGATACTTTATTAGAGCTTCCCGAAGGCATGCAGGAAGACTTATTGGCAGATTTCAAAGCCCATGAAATCGGTGATGTCGTTGAACATTTAAACTCGGATGATGCCACCGATTTATTGCAAAATATTGAAGCCAACGTCGCTCATGCTGTCATTCAATCCTTAGAGCCTGATGATCGACGTGATATTGAACCTTTGATGGCATATGATGAAGAAACAGCGGGTGGCTTGATGCAAGTCGAATTGTTTAAGGTTCGACATGATTGGACGGTCAAGCGGGTTATGAAAGTGCTTCGCCGTTGGTCAAAAGACATCGAAAATCTAAATTATGTGTATGTCGTGGATGATGAAGATCATTTTGTCAGTGTTTTATCTTTGCATCGCTTACTTTTTATTGAACCTCAAGAAATCATTTCCAAAGTAGCTGATGCTTCATTTCCTCGTGTCATGGTCAATCAAGATCAAGAAAAAGTCGCAAAAATCTTTGATAAATATGATATATTGGCTGTTCCTGTCATTGATGAGCATGGTGTATTGATTGGGCGCATTACGGCCGATGATGTGATTGATGTGATTCAAGAAGAAGCGACCGAAGATATGTACCGTTTGGTCGGACTATCGGATGAGGATGATTTATCAGAACCGATTGCCATTACGGCTTGGCGACGTGGTGTTTGGCTCATGGTTAACTTATTCACAGCCATTCTTG
>JAUZQL010000067.1 GCA_030950975.1 Mariprofundaceae bacterium
AATTAATATTACTTGCTACTGCACTTTTCCAGTGAAAATTAATCAATGGACTCTTTTCAGTCGTTAACTCACCTGCAGAACCAAACGCCAGTGATTGGACGTTGGCTGCCGTAGGAGGTGTTAACACATTACCCGCCGTTACATTTATAGGTGTGTTTGCTACCTGAGGTACAATACCAGCACCCGCTGTCAATTTAGCCGTTCCTACCGCTGTATTTGCTGCCAATGCCACACCATCAATCAAAACAGGAACATCAAACTTCGTGCTCGCAGTGATTTGAACCCCAGCTTGGGCTACCCCTGCTGCAGGCAGTGCTGCATTTGCCACATTATAAGCATTGGAGCCCACAACCAACGGTTCTGTCGTTGCACCTGCCCCCGTCAAATCAGTTGAACTTGCGCCTGCATGCCAATTCCATTGATTTGTAGCCGATTTCGTATAATAAATATTAACAGGATGCGAGCTTCCCAAAGAATCGTAGGCATTGACCTGTGTTTTATAGCTATAGGTTGTTGGATCTGCGGGATCAAAGACTGGCGCCGTCACAACAGGAGCCGTCGCATCAAGGCTTACGCCTGCTGTTATTTTACTTGTTGCCTGTGCTTGTGCTGATGAGTTTGCAAACGTGATATTTGTAACATTGCCTTTAGCTAGCCCTGCTGTATCCGTTGCCCAACCTTGAACAATATTACCTTGGCCATCAATTAAATTCGATTTTTTATCCAAAATAAATGATCCCGCACGTGTATAAAACGTTTGTCCACTAGCAGGATCTTTCAAAGCAAACAAACCATTACCATTGATCGCCATATCCGTCGGATTGGTTGTGTTTTGCACAGAACCTTGGCGGTTATCTTGTGTTATTTGACCAATTTTTACGCCACCACCGATTTGATTGGCAATATTCGCTTTTGTCACACCAATGGTTTGTGACAACACACTGGAAAACTGCATATTTTGAGATTTAAATCCCAATGAGTTTACATTGGCAATATTATCACCAATGACACGAACAGATTCGCCAAACGCTTTCAGACCACTTGCACCTGTAAACAACGCATTATATATACCCATGATAATCTCCTATTTTAACGTTTATTTTTTATTTTATGTCATCTATTACAAACGAACTTCACTAACTTTTGAAGCATCCACGCCAACCCCTGCAACGGCTAATTGCACGCCATTTTGTGTCATACGAACGGCATCGACTAAACCTGAACGTTGAACATTGGCTTGAATCGTTTGACCTTGATAATCCAAGGCTTTGATTTCAAAGCTATACGTCCCTGATGGTACAGTCGCACCATTATCATCAAGACCATTCCAACTAAACTTTTGATTTCCTTGCGTCAAACCGCCCCCATTGATTGTTCGTACAAGCTGACCAACGCTATCCCTGACAAGAATTTGACTGGATGCAGCATCCGTATTTAAATTTGTTGAGAAATTAAGTGGCGTGCCTGTAAAATTCATGGTGTTTTGATTCACTGTGACGTTGTGACCCAAATAACTAGATGATGCAGATTCTAACCCTGAGGCTCCATTAGCTCCCCCTGCTTTGCTAGCCATACTTGATAAATATTTATTCGTACTAATTTGTTGTTCCACCATATTAAACTGCGCCAATTGAGATGACATTTGCGTTGCATCTTGTGGTTTTTCAGGGTTTTGATTTTTCATTTGGGCTACAAGAAGTTTCAAAAATACATCCTTGCCCCCTAAATTTTTTTGAGCAGCGGGTAAAGCACTCTGTTGAGGATTTGTTGTACTAACATTGCTAAGTTGTAAAGGCATTTTATTTTCTCCTAAGCTAAAATATTGAGGCGACCGTGAGTCGCTGTATTGACACCCACCAGAGTAGGTAATTCCACGTGTTCTGCGCTCACACCAGATGCGTTTTGTCGAGCAAATGCTTGCCCTTCACTCCTTTTACCTTGTCCCTGTTGTGAATTCATATCCATTGTAAAACCAGATAAATTCAAACCTTGATCAGCCAAAGCTTGGCGTAATTGTGGCAATTGCTGTTCCAAAATATGTTTGGATGCACTTTGATCAATCATCATGTGGACTTGTAACTGTTTAGCCGCATCCATTTGTAATGTTACTTGAATTTTACCCAACGAGGCTGGCTCGAGTTGAAGTTCTAATTTTTTCATACCTTCTTTCGCTAATCTAGCAACTTCTGACATCGCATCTTGAGGCATAAAGGCTTGTGCTGTGCGATATGCCATATGTGCAGAGAAATTCTGTGGTGTTGAACGCACCTGAGCTAAAGATGAGCCATCCATCATTGTGCCCATATAACGTGTTGAAGCACGATCATCTTTTGAACTTGAATCTGAGCCTTGTTGCCCTGACATGTTTGTTGATGCATCCAAACCTGATGCTGTTCCTTGAACCATTGTTGTTGAGACAGAAGGCGCTTGACCACTGTTAGAAACCATCGCCTTTGCAGATAGATGCGTCGCCATACCTGCTTGTGTAAGGACTTCAGATGATACTTTGGATTTTTTTGTCACAGACACCTGATGCTTATTGAATAATGGGTCATGGGCTGCATTTTGAAACAAAGCGATAGGAACTTGTGACGAAGTTTGAGGTGCTGTTGCTACTTTTTGATCTGCTATAGAAGTTTTTGCTGCTGTTGCTACTTTCTGATCTTTCACAGGAACTTGAGAATGCGTAGCCACTGTTTGACCTGCCACAGAAGCTTGTGCTGCTGCTAATTTTTTATCTTTCACAGAAAATTGAGAATGTGTAACTACTGTTTGACCTACCAGAGAAGTTTGTGGTGATGCAGCTACTTTCTGATCTTTCACAGGAACTTGAGAATGCGTAGCCACTGCTTGACCTGCTACAAAAGTTTGTGGTGCTGCTGCTAATTTTTGATCTTTCACAGGAACTTGAGAATGCGTAGCCACTGTTTGACCAGCTATAGAAGTTTGTGTTGCTGTAGCTACTTTCTGACCTTTGACAGAAACTTGTTGAGAATGCGTAGCCACTGCTTGACCTACCACAGAAGTTTTAGGCTGCGTAGCCACTGTTTGACCAATCACAGAAGTTTGTGGCTGCGTAAGCACTGCTTGAACAGCATCAGACATTTGTAAGATAGATTCTGTTTTTT
>JAUZQL010000068.1 GCA_030950975.1 Mariprofundaceae bacterium
TTGACCGATAACAATCAGTTCCACAATTTGCTGGCGGTATTCAGTCCATGAATGACGTGATACGGGGTTGCCGAAGGGGTTAATGATGATTTGGAACTGTCTCAAACAGGAAAAATCATCTTCACGCGGGAATAACGTGCGAATACGATCCTGTATGGGATCAGACCAGACAAAACTTTCTTTCAATCGATAACCGATCCACACATAACCTTGTTGCAACAGACTGGCAAACAGCGCTTCTGCATCTTCTGGCAGTTCCTTGTTTACCGACAATGCCAGTAAATCCATATTATCCGAATCCCCGACATCACCCATTATATCATCGATGCTATGACGTAAGATGCGCTGTAATTCGTATGATCCATCATTTTCCGAGGCATACATATGGAAGCTAGTATGAGCGATATAAGTGCCATAGAACTCATCAGGTACAGTAACATGAATCTCAAGTGGGAGTTTAAAACGTTCCAGCTCCTGCTGTAATACACGTGCCTGCTCTCTGTTTTCCATGATTGGGAAGATATCAGGGTTTCCCCCTTGTTCCTGAATAATGGTGATTAAATGGGACAGCACGGTTGAAATACTGGCATAAGCTTCGGCTTTCATGTTGTGCGAGCGAGATAGCAGGATGCGATCAACACCCTCCAGATAGGGTCGTAGGAAGTTCATATCTGTAAAATTCCAAGAAATGATTTCCGCTCGTATACGTTCATTTGCTCCTTCTGTTTCACTGCAACGGCGGCGCAGATAGGTCAGTTGATTGGCCAGTTCATCTGGATTCAAATCATCAATCAGGGTAACTCTGATATGGTCAAATTCGTCTAACAAACGCTGTAGCAGTAATGGCAGACTACCAACCCAACCCGTAATCAGCAGATTCAGTGTTTTTGGATGCATGATGAGTTTAATGTCACTGGTATCGGGCAGAGCTTCAGGCAAGCGCAAGGTGTGCAGCTTCTTGACTGTGTAATAAGTTTCGGCATTGAGGGCATTGGCATTGATAGCAATACCACTCAGGAATGAAACCTCTTGCGGTAGATCCAAGGCATTCATTTGATATAGAGGGGTCGATTTTCCATGCTCATCCACCAGTGCTAGCAGTGTGACACCACGCATCAGCATACGTGCAGCTAGAGCATTGATTTCCATGGACTGACTTAGATCGGGTAAAAACAGATGGATTGCACCGTTTACCCGATCCAGTTTGCCGCCCCATTCAGCCACTTGCAGCGAGGATTCCTCAGTACGTTCGGGAATCATCAGGCGTTCCATGACCTGATCAAAATCACGGTAAATGAGAATATTACGGAACATATTAGCGCGTATGTCAGCTTGGGAATGAACGACCGTAGGTTTGTTGTAAAAGCCCTGCGTGTCCCAGCCGATTTGCAGCATATGATGATGCGAACTCAAGTGTGGATATGCCATACCGGGGGTGGCATAGTTTAAATAGATTTCTGGATTAACCTTACGAATAGCAATCAGTGAAAAGGTAGCCAGAGCGAGATTGTCGGCGGCGCTCTGCCCCTCAGGGATGGAGACAATAGCTTGTCTAGCGTGCGCCAAATTAATGCGCTGTAATGATTTAACCTCTTCTAGATTACCCCAGCGGTAGGAGACCCAGCTATGTTCAAGCAGCTCCTTCGGCATGACCTCCGTATGATTGAGAACCACCAGTTTGAGTTTGGAGAAACTTCGTTCTGAAATCGTTTTTAATTGGGAAAGAATAAACGGGGAGACCGATGACCAACCCAACATGACCATATGATTGGTAATGTTAAGTCGTTCATTGCGCAACTTGACCATCAAACCTGAAACAATGCTAGCGCCAATGCCGATGAAAAAGGCAAAAATAAAAACGCCGAGAATAGCGGAAACAACGGTGAAGACTGCGATTTCTGTGTTATTGGGATAATGGATGGCATTACCCGGATCGGTAAACATGCGGAAGGCAAACCATATCGGCGCTAGCATCCCTTTGTCTTCGGGGTTAGTCAGACCATTCTGATCATAATCATAATCACCCATCGTAAAATGACCGATAATACCACCACCAATCGATAATACGGCCAGCAGTAGAATAATTAGATTAATCTCCTGCATAAACTGCCCTTCACGCATGACATCTTTGAGATTGCGAATAATAACCATCCAAGGTCTAAGCAGGCGAATCAGACGCAGCATACGCAGGGCTCCACCATAGGGTACAAAGGCAAAGGCGGGAATCATCACAATCGTGGCAATCAGATCCACGCTCCAGTAGAGCCATTCAGCGATCATATCTTTTCGGCTTTCAAAACGAATATTACGCATAATGAGAAAGCGAATAGCCAGTTCAACGGAGAAGAAGATAATGATGACCCACATCATGGTATCTTGAGCAAAGAAGGAGAGCAGGATAATCAGTGAGATCAGCATACCATAAGTCGGCGAATACATGGCGCTTTGCAAATCAATATAGCGAAACATACGCAAGGTACGCAGTAGATATACGGCACGCAAAAGCCGCGTGGCAGCTAGATTTTCCGCATCTAGCGGAATGTTAAGAATGGTAATCAACAGTGAGGCAATACCGATGAAATCGAGCACCAGAAAGAGAGCGTCAATTTTTTGATTTAGCGATGAGCGGTAAGGATTGGTACGTTGCTTGTTGAACATGATACTTATGCGCAATGCAAGCTCAATACAAAAAAGCACAAACAGGACGGCGGCAAGGATGCGATTATGAGTAAATGACAGGGCAATCAACCCCATCATCAGAAAGCCGAAACGAGGGTGCATCAACACCCACTCCATATGATGGTAAAACAGGGGACGATCGCTAAAGACTCTATTCATCATTCTAAACCTCGGTTAATATTAATCATGTGTTGCTTGTTTAAAGGTGATAATCTGACGTATAAGAGCTGCGGAAATAAATAATTTCAGTTGTGTGAAGAATCAGTGTTCAGATTCAAGACTCAGCATTTGGCATATAACATAATTTTACGCAATCAAAAGGATCGCAGATTATTTCACACCATTCACAGCCAATTGCATCAAGCGCCGTGCCACATCATCGAGTGCGACCTGTTCTTCAGCCGCATTCAATTTTACTGCTGCTCCAGGCATTCCCCAAACCACAGATGTTTTTTCATCTTGCGCCAAGGTTCTAGCTCGTGCATCACGCATCTTTTTCAAGCCCGTCGCGCCATCTTCACCCATGCCTGTTAACAATCCGCCAACAGCTTTACCGCCCACATGTTTTGCCACAGAATCAAACAAGACATTGACTGAAGGGCAGTGTCCACTGGTGCGAATATTACCTTTCACCCTAGCGATTAAATGGTTTCCATCTCGTTCAATAAAGAAATGTTCCGCTCCAACACCCATATAGACATGTCCTTGCAATAGCACATCACCATCATGTGCTTCAACCACCTTCATCGGCGAACCGCTATCGAGTTTAAGCACAAATGGCGCACCAAAGGATGCTGGAATATGTTGGACAAT
Organism: Mariprofundaceae bacterium; assembly: GCA_030950975.1. Taxonomy (GTDB): domain Bacteria; phylum Pseudomonadota; class Zetaproteobacteria; order Mariprofundales; family Mariprofundaceae. The sequence goes on from JAUZQL010000068.1 coordinate 3,493, forward strand.
CACCACTGCCGATGATGGCGTAGATAGTTTACTTAACACCCGTGACAACGCTTCAGTTCCACCTGTTGATGCTCCCAATGCAATCAAAGGGTTCAATCTTACATCATGAAACATGCTTGGTTTGGGGTTCGCCTTAGTGATCGATGGCGTGATGGGTTTGGGCGTTGATTGCACACGCTTGTTCGTACTAAGAGGCTGTTTAGCAGATGATGGTAAGGCAATACGGTGTAATGTTTGGCAAAGCTTTTGATGTAAAACACTATCACACTCCGAAAGTGTCGGTTTATTCATACGAAAAACATGAATATTGACCTGACTTCCAGATGTACCATGTCGAACAGAAGAAATGATTTTATTGGACATCAATAATATCGGTACAT
>JAUZQL010000069.1 GCA_030950975.1 Mariprofundaceae bacterium
TATTCTGACCCCTGAACAGTGGATTCCTGTTGCAGGTAGTTTACAAGCCATTGCTTTACTCAAACAACATGCCATCAAAACTGGTTTGGTTAGCAATCAATCCGCATTGGGAAGAAAAACAATTCATCCAGATGTATTTCAGGCTATTCATGATAAAATGATACAAGCCATCACAGATTTCGGAGGTTGCTTGGATCATGTTGCTTATTGCCCTCATCACCCAAACGATGGTTGTCTTTGTCGCAAACCTTTGGCAGGCATGATTGAATCTTCTTTGGCGGCACTTGGTTTATCCGATGAACCTCAATCTGTGCTGATGATTGGTGATTCATTGCGTGATGTTCAAGCGGCTGTGGCAGGCGGTATCACACCTATTTTGGTGCAAAGTGGTTATGGCGATGCTGATGCTATCTTAGAGAAATCTCAGGAAATTCATCCAGATATTCAAATATTTCCTACGTTATTGCATGCTGTGACAGCTATTTTAGGTCAAGACGAATGCTTATAATACGCTCTTGTTTCTTTAACTTTATATTTGCTTGCCTCACCTTTATATATTCCATATTGGTGATTGTTTCTCGCCCTTTCGGTTATGCCGCATCATGGTTTTGGGCAAAAGCATGGACACATAGCGTCCTCTTTAGTTTACGTCTGATTTGCGGTATTCGCATCAAAATCGAAGGGCAAGAACACCTTCCCAAAGAGGCATGTGTTCTCATGGCAAAACATCAATCAGCACTTGAGACCATTGCCATGCCCATGCTAATTCCACCCTATGTATGGATTTTAAAACGTGAGTTGTTTTATATTCCCTTCTTTGGTTGGACATTGTGGGTTTTGGATGCGATTGCGATTCGCCGTAACAATCCACGCGAAGCGATAAAACAAGTGAATAAGCAAGGTATTAAATTCCTTAAACAAGGAAAATGGGTGGTTGTTTTCCCTGAAGGCACACGCTCCAATCTTGGTAGTGCGGGAGATTACAAACCAGGGGGGATTTCACTCGCACAAAAAGCCAATGTCGGTATTTTACCTTTAGCGCATAATGCAGGAGCATGTTGGTCTAAGCAGGCATTTGTTAAAAAACCAGGAACGGTAACCTTGCGCTTTTTGCCCTTTATCTCTGCGCAACACATCCAAGATGGCAAACGCAGTGAATTACTCAAGCAAATTCAGTCGGATATCGAACATCATAGTCTTGAATTAGCAGAAAATTCCAAGATTCAGAAATAACGGTGTGCGTAAAATAAGTTACGATTTTTTAGCAGGACGACGGTGTGGTTTTCGATGTTGTTTTTTGTGGTCATCTTTGTTTTCTGCATATTTTTCAGCACGGTCTTCATGCTTCATGCCATCGGCCGTCGCTTTAGAATCAGTCGGGGCACCGATATCCAACACATCTTCATCGAGATACTCGACTGGGATTGAATGTTGAATATACGCTTCAATATCGGGAAGCCCAAAACAAAAACGCTCGCAAGCAAATGAAATGGCGACACCTTTACTGCCTGCACGTGCGGTTCTTCCGATGCGATGCACATAATTTTCAGCGTCTTCAGGCAAATCATAATTAAAAACATGGCTAACATGATCCACATGAATACCACGACTCGCCACATCCGTTGCCACCAAAAGTTGCAGTTTGCCGTCCATAAAATCGTTTAAAATACGCATGCGTTTCTTTTGACGTACATCACCTGATAAAATACCGACTTTAAAACCATAACGTGCCAATTGCTGCGCAAGCTTTTCACCATCACGTTTTTCATTGATAAAAATCATACCGCGTGAGACATCATATTTTCGTAATAGGTGAATCAGCAGCGGCAATTTTTCTTCCATGCTAGTATGATAAAGCGATTCTATAATCCCTGATGCGGTTATATCACCTTCTTCAGCTTGAATTTTTTCAGGATTATTCATGTGTTCATACGCCAATTCCATCACCCGATGGGAAAGTGTCGCTGAAAATAACAAGGCTTGGCGTTCATGATATTTAGGTAAACGGCGCAACATAAAACGAATATCTTTGATAAACCCCAAGTCAAACATCCGATCCGCTTCATCCAACACCATGATTTCCGTGCGATTGAGTTGATAACAATGCTTTTTATGATAATCAATCAAACGCCCTGGAGTACCAATCAAGATGTCTACACCTTCATCGAATGCCTTGCGTTGCTTTTCATAATCCACGCCGCCAAACACCGTATGAATCCTTAAATTCGTATGGTTTCCCAGTTTTAATGCATCTTGTCCAATCTGAATCACCAATTCACGAGTCGGTGCAATAATCACAGCACGAGGATGTTTGGGTGTTCGTCCTTTTTTGGCTTCCGTCGTCAGTAAACGATTGAAAATAGTGATTAAGAATGTTGCTGTTTTTCCTGTTCCTGTACGACCTTGCCCAGCCACATCTTTACCTGATAAGGTCAAGGGTAAGGCAATGTTTTGTACGGCTGTTAATTCGGTATAACCCAAATCATCAATCGATTGTTGTAGGCTTTCAGGAAGATTCAATTCAGAAAAATGAGTGATATGCATGGCGGATAGTTTAATCCACACACACGCCATTGTCATGGAGCATAAAAAAACTTATGCTGCGCGCTTTCTTAAAGGGCTCATGGCGCAATTGGTTAGCGCAACCGGCTCATAACCGGTTGGTTCTAGGTTCGAGTCCTAGTGAGCCCACCACATTGGATATTCAGTACGACCAAGTTGAGCCTGTAGACCTAGTGTTTGCAGGCTTTTTTGTTGTTTTGTTTATAGCTGTTGATAAGCCTGCTGCACTTGTTCAGGCTCGCATATCAATAAAACATCGCATGAGGCTTGTTGCGCCTTTTGTATGGCATCGATAATATTTTTACCTGCTCCACGCATACACAAATCATCACTCCAAATTTTTCCTTGAAAGCCAAATTGATGACGCAAAACATCCTGTAACCAATAGCTCGAAAAGGTAGCAATATCATCCGATACTTGGCTGTAAACCACATGGGCACTCATGATATGTTGCAAACCCTGTGTGGCGACATGCTTAAAAATTTCTGCTTCATCGAACAATGATGATACATCCGCATCGACGTTTGGCACTGCCAAATGTGAATCAGCATTGGCTCGCCCATGTCCAGGGAAATGTTTGCCGACTGCTTCAATGCCCACGCTTTTTAACCCATGAACAGATGCCGAAGCGAGTGTAATGATGGTGTTTTTATCATCACTAAACGCACGTTGCCCAATAATACCATGACCTTGTGGATGAAATACATCCAAAACAGGGGCGCAATTATGGGTAAAGCCCATGTCAGCCAATGCTTTTCCGATGTTGCATGCATCCTCAAACACATTTTGTGTGGCTTGTTTCGGGTGCGTTTTAAACAGTTCACCATAACTTGCAGCATGTGGGCGCGTATCAAAGGGCGCAAACGACATGCGGTGAACACGACCCCCTTCTTCATCAATGGCAGCCCAAGTTGCTTGCCCTGTTTGTTGACGCACATCATCGAGTAAAGCGGTGATTTGAGCTTGATCATGACAATTGCGAGCAAATAAAATAACACCCAAGGGTGGTGATTTTTGTAAATAATCACGTTCTTGAGGGGTAAGGTGATGACCTTGCAGCCCAATGACCCACGTCGCAGCATTCATCATCAATATTTTTCCTTCAATTGTTTGGCTTTTTGTGCTTCTTTGGCTTGCTGTTTTCGTTGTTTAGCAACTTTCATGGACATACCCAAGTGGGTTTCACCACGTGCTTTTGCCAAGTTCGTTTGTTTTTCACGCTCTTGTAAGCGTTGACGTTTATCCTCCGTTAAGGATGTATAACAGCGTTCGCAACAAATACCTTCTTCATAATGTTCTGATTGCCTATCTTCTTCGCTAAGTGGCCAACGGCAACCGTGACATAAGGTATATTTTCCCTCTTTTAGACCATGACTGACAGAAACACGATCATCAAAAACAAAACATTCACCTTGCCAAAGACTTTCTTCTTCAGGCACCTCTTCCAAATATTTCAAAATGCCACCTTTAAGGTGATAGACCTCTTCGTAACCTTGTTGCAACATAAAAGACGATGCTTTTTCACAACGAATGCCACCCGTGCAAAACATGGCGACTTTTTTGTGTTTATTCCTATCACAATGTTCCGCAACATAGGCAGGAAAGGCACGAAATGTTTCAGTATTGGGGTCAAGCGCACCTTGAAATGTGCCGATTTTATATTCGTAATCGTTGCGTGTATCCAACACTAAGACATCAGGGTCAGAAATAATGGCATTCCAATCTTTGGGAGCCACATACGTTCCAACACAGACATTCGGATCCACACCTTCCACGCCCAGAGTCACAATTTCTTTTTTAAGTTTCACTTTCATGCGACAAAAAGGCGGTTCACTGCTCAAAGATTCTTTATATTCCAAGTTTTTGAGACGTGTATCGGCATGTAAATATTCACGCAATGCATCCACAGCTTCACGTGAACCTGCGACCGTACCGTTGATACCTTCTTGAGCCAGTAATAATGAACCTTTGATGGCGTGTTGATCACAAAATTCTTGTAAAGGTTGACGCATATCTTTGTAGTTTTCCAATGTGGCAAAATGGTAAAGCGCAGCAACAATGATGGGCATGAATAGTATCCTTAAAAAAGCACAATCTAAATTCTGCGCTTTTCTAACAGCTCAAATCAAAAAAGTAAGCGTTGGACTAAGGTTTTGGGATTGGAATGGGAAGATACGTCATCCTATGCTGAGTTTATAAATTTGGCATATTTTGGAAGTGCGACTTTAGCCGCACCCCCAGAGTGCGGAACACACCTCCATGTTCATCCATAGAATTTGATTAAAAGATAACGATATGCATAATATTATTCAGATAAATCACTACTTGATAATATAATAAACCATCATCATACTTCGCCCCATGCAAAGTATCCCACAAGAAAAAATCAGTGCTGCCAGTGAAGGGCTTCGTGCCATTGCCCATGAAGTGCGCTT
>JAUZQL010000007.1 GCA_030950975.1 Mariprofundaceae bacterium
CGGTTTTAAGTGTGTATCAATAAAAACGCTGCGATTGTAACGATGACTTTACGGATGTCATCCCGTAGTCTCTGAATCGGAAATCGAGAAAGAACATTCATATTTTCTCATAGCTCCCCTCGTAAAAGATTTCAGGGAAAAACTTACTGTATGTTTATCACTCTGAAAGTGCGTAACATCCGTTAAATCACTCGCCACAAAGTCACAGAGGCACGAAGTTTTTTATCGTTTGTTTTGTAGTAGATATGGTGTCAAAGCTAAAAAAACAGATAAAGCCCATTGTTTGGCATTTAATCGTTAAGTTGTTGTTTTTGCAGGTTCTCAAAACGTGTATATTTGCCAATAAATGCAAGCTTTACCGTACCTGTTGAGCCATTACGTTGTTTGGCGACAATAATTTCAGCAAGTCCTTCATTTTCAGGCTTTTTATTGTAGACTTCATCACGGTAAATAAACATAATCACATCGGCATCTTGTTCAATTGCGCCCGATTCACGTAAATCGGACATGATTGGTCGTTTATCGGCACGTGCTTCTAAAGAACGATTTAACTGCGATAATACAATGACAGGCACATCCAATTCTTTTGCCAGTGACTTTAACGAACGGGTTATTTCACTAATTTCCAAGTCTTTACGTTCAGCTGTGCGTCCTGACATCAATTGAAGGTAGTCAATGAGGATTAAGTCCAAACCTTTTGCCTCACGCTTTAAACGGCGACATTTAGCACGCACTTCAAGCACAGAAATCGCAGGCGTATCATCAATATAAATTTCAGCTTCTGCTAAGCTACCACTCGCCAATGCCAGACCTCGCCAATCATCGGCTGAAAATCGCCCTGTTCGCAAGTTCCCCATATCCACCCTAGCTTCCACAGCCAACATACGCATGGCAATTTGTTGAGATGACATTTCCAGTGAGAAAATAGCTACAACACGACCTTCTTTGGAGCGAATCGCAGCATTTTGCGCTAAATTCATCGAAAAAGCGGTTTTCCCCATAGAAGGGCGACCCGCAACAATGACTAAATCACCACGTTGCATCCCCGATGTTTTATCATCCAAATCATCATAGCCTGTCGAAATACCTGTGACAGTTTCTTGATTGGCATAACGATCTTGTAACTCGGTATAAGCATCGGCCATCAGGCTGCCAATTTTGCTGAAATTTGGTCGAGCTTGATTGAAGCTTTCAGCAACCTTCAATACCTTCATTTCGGCTTGATCTAAATGATCAACGACTTCACGGTTGGGTTCTTCATAGATATCTTGAGAGATATGACCGCAAACGGAAAGAAGCTGCCTTAATACAGCCCGCTCACGGACAATCTGTGCATAATGTCGCACATTAGAAGCGGTTGGAATAGCACGCACCAACTGCCCTAAATACGCTTCACCACCACAGGCTTCCAAATCCTCGTTTTGTTTCAATAAATCTTTGATGGTGACAACATCAACAGGTTGATGTTTTTCCATAAGGCGTTCGATGCAGCGAAAAATACGACGGTTCGCATCGACATAAAAATGTTCAGATAACAATGTGCCTTCTAAACGTTCATAGGCTTCGCCATCTAACATAATGCCCCCCAACACAGCGCATTCCGCATCAAAAGAATGAGGTGGAACACGCTCACGTAGGGATAATTCTTGTTCTAACATATCAACATTCTACGCCTTTGTGTTTGGAGGGTTTTAAGGGTTTCGGAAATAAATAATTATTCCAGTTATGCGAAGGATAAGAGTTCGGATTCAAGG
>JAUZQL010000070.1 GCA_030950975.1 Mariprofundaceae bacterium
ACCAAGGCTTCATCACCATGTATTTCTGCTACATAAACTGTTTGACGCATGAGCGACACTTTAACTGATTATATAGCCACCACCACTGCTATTTATTGAAAGCCTGTCAAGTGCAAGGTTTACCTTCAAGCATTCCGCAACTATGCTACGCCATTCATTTTTCCTTTCATTTCTTTCATTAAATAGGTTCCCTACATTATGTTACAAAACTTTTTCGGTCTTTTCTCACGTGATATTTCCATTGATTTAGGCACAGCAAATACACTCATTTATGTTCGTGGTGAAGGCATTATACTCAACGAACCTTCTGTCGTCGCTGTTTATGAAGGCAATGGTCGCAATAATCGCAAGGTTCTTGCCGTAGGTGCCGAAGCCAAACGTATGCTTGGGCGTACACCTGATTCTATTTCTGCCATTCGCCCGCTTAAAGATGGGGTCATTGCTGATTTCGTGATTACAGAAGAAATGTTGAAACAATTTATTCGCAAAGTACATAAGCGCTCTTGGGGTCTCGCCCCTCGTATTGTTATTTGCGTACCTTATGGTTCAACACCTGTAGAACGCCGTGCGATTCGTGAATCCGCTCTTTCCGCAGGTGCGCGCCAAGTCTTTTTGATTGAAGAACCAATGGCAGCATGCATTGGTGCGGATCTTCCTGTAACCGAAGCTTCAGGCTCTATGGTTGTGGATATTGGTGGCGGAACAGCGGAAATTGCTGTCATCAGTTATGGTGGTATTGTGGATTCTCGCTCTGTACGTGTTGGTGGTGATAAAATGGATGATGCCATCATCAACCATTTGCGTCGTAAATATAGTTTACTTGTTGGCGCACCAACTGCTGAACGCATTAAAATCAATTTGGGCAGTGCGTATCCTCAAGAAGAACGCCGTGATATGGAAGTCAAAGGGCGTGATTTAATCAACGGCGTGCCTAAAACATTGCTCTTAGATGATTCAGAAATTTTGGAAGCACTGACTGATTCCGTCAATGCCATTGTTGAAGGCGTTAAAGTTTGTTTAGAAAAAACACCACCTGAATTAGCCGCTGATATTGTCGATAAAGGGATTGTTTTAACAGGTGGTGGCGCACTTTTAGTGGGTTTGGATCAATTATTACGCGAAGAAACAGGTTTACCCGTCACTGTTGCTGAAAACGCCTTGGATTGTGTTGTACTGGGTTCTGGACGTGTTCTGGAAGAATTGGATCACATGCGGGGCGTTCTTTTCGAGGAATAATTTTGCTAAAGAAGCATCATACATGGCGATACGCTCTACTGTTAGCTGGTATGCTAATATTCGTTTATGCCGTCGAAAAATTCCCAATAGGGCAGAAAATTTCATTGGGGTTGGCTCAAGCACTTGATATCATCCAAGCTCCCGTCCATTGGGTTGATGATGCCGCTTTATGGTTCAAGCAGCGTCAACAATTACAACATGATTTGCTTGTAGCACGCCAAACCATGGCGCAACGCAGTTCGCTAGAACAACAAAACCAAAGCTTACAAGAAGAAAACAAACAACTTCGCTCACTCCTAAAAACCTCAAATATTCAAGGTTACCAATGGTGCGCAGCTCGTGTACTGGGGCATAGCCCTGAACAAAAGAGTCGACACCTTATTTTGGAAACGCAATCACAGCAGGATGATGTAGTCATTGCTCGCACAGGTTTGGTGGGATTAATTGATCAAAGTCAAGCCCATACGGCTATGGTTCGCACCATTCTTGATGGCTCCATTGCCGTACCTGTCACACTACCTGATTCATCCTTGGCTGCCTTGGTTCGAGGTGAAGGTGACCATTTAAGTGTTGACTTCATTCCCCTCAATCAAGCCCCTAAAGTGGGTGATGTTTTACAAACCAGTGGTGCTGGTGGGCTATTTCCACCGGGTATTTCCGTTGCTTACGTCACTCATATTGAACCTGTCGCAGGGCGTATATTTGCCAAAGTAACGGCTGTTCCAACCGCTCATTGGCAACGTGAGGCTTGGTTAGCCATTGCTTCTCTTCATCATCCCATGAGCCATGTAAACCCATGATACAAAGCATCTTATTGTTATCCATTGCAGGACTCATACTCAATTTAGCATTTTCAGATCATTTTATTCAACCTGATTGGTCTCTGGGTCTTTTACTCGGATCATTACTGGCTCACCGAGGCTATTGGCCTTGGGTTTTTGTGGGAAGTGCCTTACATGATTTAGTCTTGCACTGCTCACCCTTTGCGACACTACCTTGGATCATGCTAGCCCCTGTACTGATGATTTGGAGCGATGCTCAAGCAGGCCCTAGTTTGGTGCAACGCTTTATCATTATGATATTTGTCACCATGAGTTTATGGCTTTGGTACTGGTCACCACAAGCCGTACTATTAACCATGATGTTCACTACGGTTGTTTGGTATTTTGTGGCACAAAAACATGCTCAACCAGTTTAATATTCGGCCGCGTTTCGACACGCGCATCACCCTGTTGCAACTTTCAGTCTTTGTCTTGATGCTGTTATTGTTATCACGCATGGTTTATTTACAATGGATGCAACACGATGGTTTGATGCTACAAGCTGAGAGAAATCGACTGAATGTCGTCCCCATCCTAGCCACACGCGGCACGATTAAAGATCGTTTTGGCAACGGTTTAGCGGTGAATCATGTCTCGTATCAAATATCTATGATTCCCGAACGTGTGGATGATATGAAGCAAACCATGGCACGCCTCATTGCCTTTATGCACTGGTCTCCACGACAAATTCGCCGCATTCAGAAACGTATCAAGAAATCACGCAAGGATCGCCCTGTTTTATTGGCAGATAAATTGACATGGCTACAAATTGCCCCTTTATCTGCGCATCTTCACCACCTACAAGGCATTGATGTTAAAGCAGGCACTCATCGTTATTATCCTTATAAAGCACTCACATCGCATTTGATTGGTTATTTATCATTGGCACGCCCTGAAGATGTTCGTCAAGGCTTTTTACGCAATGAACATGTCGGACGCAGTGGTTTGGAACGTATTTTTGAACAACGACTTCATGGGGCTTTAGGCAATCAGCAAGAAGAAGTCGATGCCTTTAATCGCCGCGTCGCTGTCTTAAAACAAACACCTCCAAAGATGGGGCAAGACATTCATTTAAGTCTCAATATTCGTTTACAACAAGCGGCTGCCAAAGCCATGAAAGGGCGTACTGGCGCGGTGGTCGTCATGGATGTGCATACAGGCGAAATCCTCACCTTGCTGAGTACACCTGGTATTGATACCAATCATTTTACCTTAGGTTTAGAGCAAGAAGAATGGTCATCATGGTTAAATAATCCTCAACGTCCTTTACTGAATCGCACGATTCAAGCGGCTTACCCCCCTGGTTCCGTTTGGAAAATGGTCTCTGCCTTTGCTGGGCTTCGTCATCATAGCAAATTGGCACGGGGTCATACCCAATGCCCTGGATATGTTCAACTGGCTGATCGAAAATTACGCTGCTGGAAACGCACTGGGCATGGTCGTGTGAATTTACACGATGCCTTACAACATTCTTGCGATGTCTATTTTTATGAGTTAGGCGACCAGTTGGGTATGCCTGCCTTACGCCAAGAAGCACTCGACTGGGGCTTTGGTGAAAAAACAGGTATTTTATTGCATCGAGAGTCCCGAGGGCATCTTGCGCCACCCCTTCAACAACTACACAATGGTCGCAAACGCACTTGGGTACGTGGTGAAACCATGATTACAGCCATTGGACAAGGGCAAACAACGGTCACGCCCATTCAGGTTGCTCGCTTTGCTGCCGCCATTGCCAATGGTGGTGATATTCTCAAACCTCACTTGGAGTTAGGTAAAAAAGCGGAAGTCATTCGCCATATCGACATACCCAAAGAAGACCTCCAACTCGTGCGTCAAAGCATGTATGACGTTGCCAATAAACCCGGTGGCACTGCCTACTATCGACTTCGCCATTCTGCATGGAAAATTGCGGGGAAAACAGGCACAGCTCAAGTCATCGGCATGTCTCAAGATGACAAACACAAAAGCAAAGTTCCATCACGAGATAGCCACAAAGATCATGCATGGTTTATGGGTTATGCACCGTATGACCATCCCAAGATTGCTTTTGCCATTATCGTTGAACATGGGGGGCATGGTGGCAGTGCTGCGGGACCTGTTGCACTGGCAATGATTCACGAATTGGATCAACAAGAAGCTTCTCATAAGGCATCCGTCAATGTTCACTGAAACCCTTTATAAATTAGATAAATTCCTCATCTTTTGTTTACTATGCATTGCAGCATTAGGGCTTACTGTACTATATGCCGCTGTTTACCAAGGTGACCATGCTATTTTTCAAAAACAATGCATCTATTGGGGCGTTGGACTCATCGTTTTTTTTAGCCTGTGTTTTTTGCCTTTACGCAGCCTTGGTTTGATTGCTTGGCCTTTTTATATCGTCTCACTTTTATGTCTTGCCTTGGTTCCCATCATTGGTGATGTACATATGGGGGCAAGGCGTTGGTTGGATTTGGGCGTGGTTTCCTTCCAACCGTCAGAAATGATGAAATGGGCACTTATGTTGGTGTTAGCGCACTGGTTTGCCTCACGAGAACCCAATACTTGGAAAAACTTTTTGGTTGCCGTTGTTTTATGTGGCACACCAGCAGCATTGATTGTTATTCAACCTGATTTGGGCACAACCTTGGTATTACTGTTTGCTGCCATTGTCATGTTGATGATTGCAGGGTTTGCATGGCGATGGTTTTTTCTTGCACTTGCTGCAAGTCCCATCATTGGCTATTTTCTTTGGGGTCATTTGCATGATTATCAAAAACAACGTGTGTTAACCTTTATCGACCCTCAAAACGATCCTTTGGGTGCTGGCTATCATGTGATTCAATCCATGATTGCCATTGGTTCAGGCGGTCTTTTTGGCAAAGGTTTTCTTGAAGGAACACAAGTTCGCTTACATTTTTTACCCGAACAACACACCGATTTCATTTTTTCCGTGTTAGCCGAAGAAGGTGGGCTTGTGGGGGTTAGTATTTTATTGTTTCTTTATGCGATATTGATTTCTCGAATGCTATCGATTGCTCATCATGCCCATAGCCGTTTCGGTTCGCTACTGGTCACAGGTATCAGTGCTATTTTCATGCTTTATGCGTTTATCAATATCGGCATGGTATCAGGTATTTTACCTGTCGTGGGTGTGCCATTACCCTTTATTAGTTATGGTGGTTCAGCTCTACTCACGATGATCACTGCCTTAGGCATTGTCATGCGTGTTGCCATTGAATCCAAAGGCATCATCCCTTGGCAACGCGCCAACAACCCTCTGGTTTAAAAACAGCGATACAAGGATTATTCATGCAACAAAAACAAAAAATTGGCATCTTACTGACCAACCTTGGCACACCAGATGCCCCCACACCTTCAGCGTTACGACGTTACTTAAAAGAGTTTTTATCGGATCCTCGCGTGGTTGAAATGAACCGTCTTGTATGGTGGTGCATACTCAATCTTGTGATTCTCAATATTCGCCCTGCCAAATCAGCACGTTCCTATCAAAGTGTCTGGACGGATGAAGGTTCACCCTTGATGAAATACAGTCTGCAGCAACAACAGAAGCTGCAAGCCCAATTCGGCGACACCGCCTCTGTAGAACTTGCCATGCGCTATGGGCAACCATCCATTGCATCGGGTTTAGAAAAACTGCAAGCCAAAGGATGTGATAAAATGCTTATTTTTCCGCTTTATCCTCAATATTCAGCAACAACCACAGGTTCGACCTTTGATGCCGTCGCCGATGTACTGAAAACATGGCGTTATGTGCCTGAATTACGCATGATTAATAGTTATCACGATCATCCATCTTACATTTCTTCACTTGCCTCAAGTATACGTAAGCATTGGAAAACACACGGTCAAGCCGATCGACTGTTAATTTCATTTCATGGCATTCCCCAAGGTTATGCTGAGCAAGGCGATCCTTACCCCATACACTGCAAAAAAACCGCTCAATTACTAAGC
>JAUZQL010000071.1 GCA_030950975.1 Mariprofundaceae bacterium
ATTTCTGCCAACGGAACGATTCAATATGCTTCAGATAAAAGTATCATTGATGCAGGTGGAAATGGTGTGAGTCATGCGCTTGGGCAAGCCATGAATGGTTCAGCGGCGACGTTTATTTCTACCGATTCCTTATTGGGCAAACAGAACCTGCGTGTGCTTGCGATGCCGATTCATGAAGGTCATCATATTGTTGCGGTCTTGTTGGTGGCGCATAAAAGTAGTGAAATTCAAGCCTTTTTTAAACTTCTTTACCTGATTGGTGGCATTTTAGGCGTAGTCTCCATTGTGTTATCATCATGGGCTGGCTACATAATGGCAAAACGTGCCTTGCGCCCAATCAAAATCATTCAAAAAACAGCGCGAAAAGTGGCGCAAGGTGATTTAACGCAGCGTCTTCCGAATCATGCGAAAGAACGTGAATTACAAGATCTTATGAAAGACCTCAATTCAATGTTTGAATCATTGGAAAGTAGCTTTAAATCTCAAAAACGTTTTACAGCAGATGCCTCGCATGAATTACGCATGCCTTTGACGATTCTTAAAGGTGAAATGGAAGTGGCACTGCGTCATCCTCGAAGTGAAGATGAATATCGCTCGATGTTTAAACAGCATCTCAAAACAGTCTCACGCATGCAATATATTGTGGATGATTTGCTCACATTGGCGAGGTCAGATGCGGGTATGCTTGAACTTCAACAGCAAACGGTTGATTTATCGTTATTGTTACAAGAAGTAGGGCAACAACACCTTATTTTATTGTCAGAACGTCATATTCACTTAGAAATGGATATTCAAGATGATATGGAAGTGATGGGTGATAGCAGCCACTTGGAACGTGTTTTTTTTAATTTGCTTGGTAATGCGCATAAATATGCACCAGAGCATTCCACGGTTTGGTTGACCGCTTACGCACAAAAAGAAACGGTTTGCATTACTGTACGAGATGAAGGTCCAGGTATTGCGCCACAACATCAAGCCTTGTTGTTTAATCGTTTTTACCGTGTGGATGATTCAAGAGCACGTAAGAAGGGAAGTGCAGGTTTAGGTTTGGCGATTTGTAAACATATTGTTGAGGTTCATCAAGGTCATATTGATATTGAAAGTGAAGAAGGGAAGGGAGCATCATTTATTGTCACCCTTCCACTCAGTTCAGGCAATCCATCGCATCAAGCTCGTTTACAACAATTATTGACTTGATGTGTTTGTTTGAAGCAGTTTAGGTAAATTGACTGTCCAAATGTGAAAACCTGTGGCTGAACCTCGTACTTCACGTTCTGCTAAAATAGCCTTATCAATGCGTCGATCAGAGTGAAAATAAACAGTTCCATCATCTGCCATTGAGGGCGCACCATCTTTGGCTTTGTTGTATGTT
>JAUZQL010000072.1 GCA_030950975.1 Mariprofundaceae bacterium
AGAGCATGGGCTGGTGTCACCGCATGTTCATCCAATTTTAGTATTTTTTTACCTAAAAAACCTTTGGCATAAAATCGGTAAAACAATACATATAAACATAAAACAACAATTGCCATGACAACAGGTGACATGAATTTACCTCCCTCTGATTTGTACAAAATAGGATGCTCGCTAAGCTAGCTGGCATGTTTAAGAAAACCACCCAGATCATCATTTATATATGCTTAGCGTTCGGTCTAAATGATTATCAGCCTACGACATCGGATAGCTTTCCTTAACATCATCCGTGCATAGCCTGCCGCTTGTTATGGTTTTCATGGGGTGCTTATGCTGCCCACGTTTAAAAACGCAGTGTTTGCATTGAAAAAAATAGGCGATATAAGTTCTCCAACGCTATTCTACACAACACAGCTCAATCAAGTTTAAATATTACGGAGTATCCTTTTGAAGATTCAAGGTTTTCGCCCTCACTTTAGTCGCTCTATTCTTATTCAATGGCTGATATTCCTCATCATGAGTGCGGTTTTATTGTCCTTTTTCGCCAATGATTTGGAAAAAATTTACCTATCCAACAGTCAAACCAATACAGGTTTATTGCTCAACGGCTTAATTCTGACTCTTTTTTCTTTGGGGATGATTCGCTTTATCATGGTATTGATACGTTACCAAAAAGAAGAAAAAGCGCTGAAAAAATTCGCCGAGAACCTTCATGAAGGCAGCGAAAATCCGCTTGAAGACGTTGCCAGTCATAGCATTATTGCGCAACGATTTGAAACCTTACAAAGCATGGCAACATCGCAGATTGAAATTAATCACCAAGCCCTTGCTTCCACATTGATGGCTTCGGAAAGTACCCATACTGGCTTGCTTCGTTTTGTACAAAACACGCTTATTTTATGTGGTGTATTTGGTACGATTGTATCCTTATCAATTGCCTTGTTCGGTGCGTCTGATTTATTAGAAAACAGTGTTTCTTCAACAGGTATGGGCATGGTGATTCATGGCATGTCCACGGCACTTTCCACCACCATGACAGCCATTGTTTGTTACCTTTCGTTCGCTTATTTCAATGGCGCACTGCAACATATCCAAACGAATTTTCTAAGTGCTGTAGAACACCTCACCACCACCAAGTTAATTCCATCCTTACAAGTCACCCCCAATACGCTTGACCGACAACTTGCCAGTTTATTGCGTGCCATGGCATTACTGGTGCAAGAAATGCAACAAAATGAACAAGCTATTCCAGATCTGTTGAAGAAAATAACCGAGCTAGAAACATCTCAACATGAACAGCATGAAAAAAGTTTGGACAATATGGCTCAAATTCAAGATGTCCTACGCCAAGGCTTTCGGTTGCCTCAAGCATGAGTTCACAAGGGTTTGTAGATTTACGTTGCGATCAACAAGGCGCAAACGAAGAAAGTTTTTGGCCGTCATTCACGGATATTATGATGGTCATTGTCATGATTTTCTTGCTGGCGATGGTGATTCTTTTAACGCGCAATATGGAATTGGTACATCAATTACAAACATCACTTAAAGCAGAGCAAGCCGCCAGTTTACAAGCTCAATCGACATCCCAGCAAAATTCAACACTCAATCAACGCCTACAAGCCTTAGAGAAAGAAGCTGGCATGATGCGTTTGAAATTGATGGATTTAAGTGATGAACATGAACATACCTTAGCAGCATTGGCAGCGAGTCAAACTGCTCAAGCCACACTTTATGATGCGTACACCCAACTTCAACAAAAGAACATGCAGGTCATACAAAATAAGCTTCTATTACAAACGCAAGTTCAAACATTAAATGATTCATTGCTGCAAGCGAACAGCGCATATCTCGCCCTACAGCATCAAGATCAGAATCATCAGCATGATTTATTGCGTTTACAAAACACCCATCAAAGCAATGTGCAACAACTCAATCAGCTTAAACAAGCCTATGCTGGGCTTGAAAAGAAATATCAACGACTGATTCGCCCTGCTCGCTCACCCAAGGGGCGCTATGTGGTGCAAGTCCGTTATCAAAAAGTGAATGGTCAACTGCATATTGATATAAAAGAACCTAGTGATATGCGCTTTAACAGCGTATCAGGTGTGCAAATGCACAAACGGTTGGCAAGTATTCAAAAGAAACATCCTAAAGACTTGTATGTGAAAATAATTTTTCCAGAACATAGCGGTCTTTCTTACAATGAAGCTTGGAAAATGACTGAATCTTTATTGCGTATGTATGATTATTATTATCAGGATCAACCATGATTGACCAACTCGCTTATGAATTTCCCTTACAAAGTGGACTTGCTTATCTCAACCATGCGGCTGTGGGTGTCTGGTCACGCCGCACGGCTGAAGCTGTACACACCTTTGCAGATGAAAATATGTTTCAAGGGGCGACTGATTACCCGAAGTGGATGAAGGTTGAGCAAGCCTTACGTCAACAATTAACAGAACTTCTTCATGCTGAAAGTGTCGATGATATTGCTTTATTAAAAAATACATCGGAAGGTTTATCGGTGATTGCGTACGGCATGGATTGGCAGCGTGGTGATAATGTTGTTATTTCAAATCAGGAATTTCCTTCCAACCGTATTGTTTGGCAATCCTTACAAGAACACGGTGTGGAAGTGCGTACGGCTGATATTGCGTGTGATGATCCCGAAGCGGCTTTATTAGCATGTTGCGATACGCATACGCGTTTGCTTTCGATTAGTTCCGTTCAATATGGCACGGGGCTACGCATGGATTTACAGCGTCTTGGTGAAGCATGCCTCAAACACAATGTGTTCTTTTGTGTGGATGCCATTCAGAGCTTGGGTGCATTAAGCATCGATGTACAAGCCATTCATGCCGATGCGGTGATTGCTGATGCGCACAAATGGTTGCTTGGGCCTGAAGGTTTGGCTGTTTTTTATATTTCACCTGCATGGCGAGAAAAATTAAAACTTCATCAATTTGGCTGGCACATGGTTGAAAATATCGGTGATTTTGATGCAACATCATGGCAAACAGCATCATCCGCCCGACGTTTTGAAGCGGGCAGCCCCAATATGTTGGGCATTCACGCCCTTCATGCCTCTTTAACGCTATTGCTTGATATAGGTATCGATCATATTGAACGTATGGTGTTAGAGCGTAGTTCTGCGTTGATTGATATGGTCTTAGAAGACAAAAACTTGCAATTATTAAGCCCTTCCCAATGGGAACGCTGTTCAGGCATTGTGACTTTTCGTTTCAAATCATTGAATCAACAGCAACATATAGAGCTGTATCAACGTTTGATGAAAAAACAGGTGATTTGTGCTTACCGTGCAAACGGTATTCGTTTTTCACCGCATTTTTATACACCTTATGCTTGTTTTGATTTAGCATGGTCAAGGATGATGGCATGTTGCAACGATTGATAACCTTCAGTTTGTGTTTTTTTATGATGTTTATGATATGTACATCGGCTGAAGCTTTTGAGCTGACGATGGATGAACAATTAACCGATCATCCATCTCCGATTGCTACCACAACGTCCAAAGAAAATGCTGTGATTCATTCACCGCTTTCTCCCGCCATACAAGAGAGTTCCTCTTCTCACTATTGGTGGTTATTTGCCATTCCAGCTATATTTTGTTTAGTCGGTTTAGGTTGGTTATTAGGCTTCTACATGGAACGTCGAACGCAAGCTAAAAATATAAAAAAATTTAGTCAAACCGTTCAACTGCCTCAACCCATAGAGAAAAAAAGTTCAAATAAACCCGTAACATCGATCATAAAACCCAAACATAAGCCCAAACATAAACCCAAACATGAGCCTGCCATTCCTTTTGATATGTTGGATATTCACAAAGCTTATCGTTGTTTTTTATTTGCTAATGATGAAAAAATGTTCGCTATTCTTGAACAAGCTTTTCGATACGACCCTTACGATTTGAACCCATATTTGATGTCGATACGTATCTTATCGGAATCAGATCGCCCTTTACCCCAGTTGGAACGCCTATTGCGCACGGGTATTTTTTTATTGCGCAGTAAAAGAAACAATTTATGGAAAGAAGTATCTCAACAAGGCAAAGAATTCCTACCAACTTGGGAAGATTGGCTTGAGACTGATCAAAAAACCATCCATGTTTGATGTTATTATCCTTGGTGCAGGAGCGGCTGGCTTGATGTGTGCTGCTGAAGCTGCCAAACGAGGTCGAAACGTTTTACTTTTGGATCATGCAAAAAAAGCAGGTGAAAAAATACGTATCTCAGGTGGTGGACGTTGTAACTTCACCAATCTTTACACGACTGCATCGAATTATATATCGCAAAACCCTCA
>JAUZQL010000073.1 GCA_030950975.1 Mariprofundaceae bacterium
CTGTATTTCAGAAAATATCGGATAACTTTGAGTATGATCCTATCGTGTTAGGTAAATTCAGTGATTTTATTGATGTGATGAAGGGTTCTCAAATTCTACTGCTTTCCCATACCAAGGATTCCATTGATGGTGATGTGATCAACCTGCAACAGGATGTATTGCGTGAGTCTTCAGAAGGACTGAACGATATTGGGATCTCTTGTAGTTTGACCTTTTTGGATAGTAGCGAAGAAGATAACCTCTCATTTGAGATCGGTGGCATGTGTAAAATACTTGATTCTTTGAATACTAATGTAACTGCTATCATACCGATGGCCAGCTTGCCTGATACCGACCAAGGTGTTGAAGCGTGGGTTGAGTTGTTTGAAGATGAAACAAGTGGCACTGCATTTTATGCCAATGTAAGTACTGGCGATTAACTTTGCATCACCTTCTTATAACCCCGCTGCTTGCAGTGGGGTTTTTTTTGTAACGTGTTCTGCTAAAATACTGTACAGTTTCAGCGTGATATCATAAATAGTTCATGTTCTGTTTGAATGAATGTGGGCATCCGTTATGAAAGAAATATTTAGGTAAGTATGAGGGTATATGCACTTAAAGCATCAATTGCAGTTGATTCAATCAGGTGTTCTGACTGAGGCTCAGTTGAGCAAAGCTGAAGATGTGGCTAAAAATGATAAGAAAACTGTTCTTTCTGTATTGCTTGAGATGAACGATGTGGATGATAATGCTCTTTTGAGCACATTATCAAAAATATATAAAACGCCTTATGTCGATCTGCGTAGCATTAAGGTTGATGATGCACTGCTGCATATGTGTTCAGATAAATTATGCTTGGACTATGAGTTTGTTCCGCTTAAACAGAATGAAACAGATGTCATTATTGCAACAGCTAATCCGTTAGATATTAACATGCTTGATGCGTTGGCCTTTAAACTGGGTAAACGTATCGTAACACGGTTTACGCGCCCTGATCTGATTCAAACTAAAATTCGTGAGCTTTACCAGGATTCCGATTCGGCATTTGATGCTGTGGTCGATGATTTTGAAGATGATCATGCTTTAACGCAGGAAATGTCTGTAACGCAGGAAACATCGAGTCTGGATGAACTCAAACGCGGAGCCGAAGATTCGCCAATTATCAAATTGGTGAATGGCGTCATCATTCAGGCTATGAAAATTGGTTCGTCCGATATCCATGTTGAGCCAGGTGAAAAGCAAAGTATTGTACGTCTACGTGTGGATGGTCGTTTAAGACCAATGATTCGTTTTCCTTCCAAAGTACATCCTCTGGTAACTTCCAGAATAAAAATCATGTCTAAATTAGACATCTCCAATTCCCGTACCCCTCAAGATGGTCGTGCTCGCGTTAAATTATGGGGCAAAAGTTATGATATGCGTATCTCAACCTTGCCTGCGCTGCATGGCGAAAAGGTTGTAATACGTATTTTGGATAAAGGTGGTTTGGCCCTCAGCCTTGATGTACTCTGTTTTGAAGAGACCGCGTATAAGCATATTCGTGAATGTATTAGTCAGCCTACAGGAGCTGTGTTGGTTACCGGGCCTACAGGTAGTGGTAAAACCACGACCTTATACTCATTTCTGCATCATATTAAGAATGAGGAGATGAATTTAATCACCATTGAAGACCCTGTAGAGTTTCAAATTGACGGTATCAACCAGGTATTGGTGAATCCTAAAGCAGGCATGACGTTCGCTACTGCCTTGCGTTCTATCCTGCGACAAGATCCCGATGTGGTCATGGTTGGTGAGATTCGTGATG
Source organism: Mariprofundaceae bacterium (assembly GCA_030950975.1). GTDB lineage: Bacteria > Pseudomonadota > Zetaproteobacteria > Mariprofundales > Mariprofundaceae. The sequence continues at coordinate 1,784 of JAUZQL010000073.1, forward strand.
AAGAGACTGCTGAAATTGCCCTCCATGCTGCTCAAACAGGGCATTTGGTACTTTCGACCCTGCATACCAATGATGCACCATCAACGATCACCAGACTGTTGGACATGGGCATTGAACCCTCAATGCTATCATCATCACTGAACCTTATAGTGGCTCAACGTTTGGTACGCCGTTTGTGTCCAAAATGCCGTAAAGAAATTGCTCCTGATTCAGACTTGGTTGGGCGCCTGGGTATTCCAAAAGGTGTTGTTTTTTACGACAAAGTGGGCTGTAAGCACTGCATGAACATTGGTTATAAGGGGCGTCTGGGTATCCATGAAGTACTCTATGTAAATGATCGGATGCGCAAACTTATTTCTCGTGGAGCATCGGAACTTGACCTTATGCAAGCCGCTAGAGAAGATAATATGCTCACGCTGTTTGAAGATGGTCTATCCAAAGCTTTGGCTGGTCAAACAAGCATGCAGGAAGTGATTCGCGCATCGACCGTTCCTGAAGGTTATAAGCTCAGTGAACATTTGAATGAAGATCAACAGATCATGAGCTTTGGTGAACTACAGCGTCGGCAAGACAAAGTTCATGCACAAACTACCGTTGCGATGGAACAGAAAACCATTCTCGTTGTGGATGATTCCAGTAGTGTTCGAAATCTGGTTGAGTTTGTGTTGGATGCCGATGGTTATAAAATTTTACAGGCGGAAGATGGTCAGCAGGCTTGGGATATGCTTCAACGTATTAAACCCAACCTGGTATTGACTGATTATGAAATGCCTAATATGACAGGTTTGGAATTACTCAGGCGCATGCGTGAACAAGAGCGTTTCAATGATGTGCCAATTATCATGTTAACAGCCCGTAAAAATGAAGATGATGAAGTGAAGGGCTTTACGGCTGGAGCTGACGATTATATTGGCAAACCCGTTGAGCCGCTGAAACTGCAAGCGCGCGTAAAAAAGACGCTTAATTTATATGAACATATTATTGCCAGAAGCGGAGGATTGCACTGATGCCGAAATCAAAAGGGACTGCGGTAGCAGGTGCTGAAAAACAACAAAATCAAAATGTTGATTTACTACGCGTTGGCATAGGTGGAAAACAGGTGTTTGTACGCTCATCTGAGATTAAGGAAGTAATACGCCCCAAACCATTGACCCCAGTACCTATGGGGCCGGATCATATGATCGGTTTAGCCAATGTGCATGGTCAGGTTGTATGTATTATTGATGCGGGCTGCGTGACTTCGTTGCCACCATGTCAGCGAATAGTTACAGCACGCACACGCTTTTTACTTTTACGTCATGCTGTGATGCATGTTGGTATTTGGGTGGATGAGGTATCTAAAATTCAACAGGTGGATCATAGTCTACTTGCCAATTCAGATGATAATGGCGACAGTATCAATCGTATTGAGCTTGAGGGGAGTGCATACGAGTTGCTGCATTGCAACGCGTTATTGCATTAGGCTTTAAATCAGACACACAACACTACAATGTTTTAAAAGCAGGGGGAAAAATGAACGCAAATTCTGAAATTAATTTAGGCAATCAGGTATCACTCAAACAATTAGCTAATCGCAACTTCATGTTGTCGTTACTTCTTTTTATTGTGTTGATCGGCATTGTCTTTTTTGCATCAATTCGAGATAACACAAGCACGGGGGAATTGTTGAGCGTTTATGATGAACAGTTTCGCGTTGGACAGTTTAAAGGCTCTATCTCTGATGTGATGGTACCTATCAATGATTTCACCATGGTTCCAAACGCAAAAAACTTTGGTAAAATAAAAACATCAATCAAGGTGTTTAGTGATAGATATAATAATATTAAAACGATTGCCAGCCTGACGGATAAAGATCTCAAATCTATTGAACAAATGAATATGATGATGGCACAAGTGTTGGACATTGCTAAGGACGTTGCCGATGGCAAAATTCCTGCCAGTCAGGCATCTCAAGTTGCTATGATTGCGCAAAATCTAGTGCTTACTGCACAATCAAAGTTGGAAGAAATCATCAAAAACATGGAAGCTGGTCTGGCACAAAAAAAGTTAGAACGTAAAGAACAGGCGACTTTGCAGCTCTATATACTACTTGGTTTTATTGTGTTGATTATTCTTCTTCTGGAGTTTCTTAATAGAAGGTTGTTGGCACATGCTCAGGTCGTTTCTAAAGCATCAAGCAATATTGCAGAGAGTGCTGGTGACATTGTTGAAGCCAATAGGGCGCAGGCAAACATCACCGAACAGCAATCAAGATTTATGGATAAAGTAATCAAAGGACTTGAACTTATTTCAGTTGCTGGTGCGAAAATTCCAGTTGCAACAGGTAAATTGGAAAAGAACTCCTCAGTCATTTCTTCTTTTGCCAAGGGTGGAGTGGTAGAAATTAATCAAGCACTTACGGTCATCAATCAGGCCCGTGCAAGTGTTGAAACATTGACTACCACCAGTGGTGATATCAGTGAAAAATCAAATCAAGTGCTGCAATCATTAGAACAGATTCAGGACGTTGCAGATGAAGCAAATTTATTGGCTTTAAATGCATCCATCGATGGTGGATCATCCATTACACATGAAGTGCAACGTATGGCCGATCAGATTCGTGGTTATACTGATGAGATTCGTACTTCTATTGGTGGCGTTACCAGCGCATCAGGCAATGTAGCGACATCAACGCGTGATAGTATTACGCATGTCGATAAAAGTGTGGAAGTAATCAAGAGTACAACAGATATGCTGACCAGAATTGAAACTCTGTCTGAAACCAATGGACAATCTTCTGTCGTTATTGTGAAAGC
>JAUZQL010000074.1 GCA_030950975.1 Mariprofundaceae bacterium
CATTGGTGAAAAACTTGAATGGTGGCATGGCATGCTGCTGATGCTTTTATACCTTGCTTATGCGGGCGTGTTGGTTTTTTCGATGAGTTCAAAGCAAGAGGATTCTGCGGATCATCACGATGCTTCTGATGATAACGACGACAATCAGTCTTATGTTCAGTCCAATCGTTGGCTATCCTTTTTTAAATTAGATTTTGAAAGTTCTATTATCGCAGGAAGTAAGCTTAAAAATAGCAACGCTTGCTTGCTATTAGGTGTATCAACAACGTTTATTGCACTGGCATGTTATATTTTGGTTTATGGCTGTGAAACCTTTGGTCACGCTTTAGGGATTCAAGGTTATTTTGTTGCTGTGATTCTAGCGGCTGCGGCAAGTAGTGTTCCAGATACTATCCTTTCCATAAAAGATGCTCGCAAGGGCAATTATGATGATGCGGTTTCAAATGCTTTGGGCAGTAATATTTTTGATATTTGTTTTGCACTAGGACTTCCATTGTTTTTGTATGGCATTATCTATGGTCCTATTATCATCCCCAAAGATATTGTAACTGATATTTCTGAATTGCGAATTTTGTTATTAATTTTGACGATTGGATCTTTTTTAATCTTTTTCTTTGGTCGAAACATGGGTAAAATAAAATCATATGCATTGTTATCCTTTTATGGTTCATTTACACTTTATATTGTGGGAAGAGCCTATGAATCGCCTTGGTCTCAGCCAATCGCTGATTTTTTACATACCATTCAATTGTATTTAAAGTAACTATTATCTTTTCAAAGTATGACAAACAAGCAGCAAGACGTATGTATTAACATACGAAAAACATCATCAATCAAGGGGAACAATGATGTTATCAGGTCTATTAAGTGAATTAAAAACAGGATCTTTGAAGTACAAATTCAAGTAATTTCTAATAATTTCTAAATGCTGCATTGGGTGGGAGTGCTTTGGTCAGCATGGCTGATGGAACTTTTTGCTTCAATTCTTTCAAACAGTAGATGCCCGATAAAAGATTTAGGGAATGACGTTTCTTTTTTATAAAAGTGCGCAACATCCCTTATCAAAAAACATGAATAATCAGCTAAAATTATGAAGTGGAGAAAGAACGGATACTCGTTATGCTTGCCGCATTCCAAATACGAGGTATTCGAACATGGATATTGATGTTCAAAAGGTCGCAATGCTAGCTCGCATTCGTTTGACCGATGAAGAAGCTACAGAACTTGCTCCCCAACTTTCAAGCATTCTTGCGTATGTCGATCAGTTAGCTGCTGTCGATACAGAAGGTGTGACACCAACTGCACATCCGCATGATGCGAGTATGCCTTTGCGTGCGAATGTGGTGACCAATGGCAACCGTCGTGATGCTTTACAAGCGGTCGCTCCTAAACTTGAATCGGGACTGTATGTGGTTCCCAAGGTGATTGAATAATGCCCTTTTCTTCCTTATCAGAAATTAAAACACGTTTAGATAACGGTGAAACGACCGCTGTTGAAGTTGCACAGCTTTATTTGGATCGTATCGCAGCGCATAACGAGCAATTGAATGCTTTTGTGCATTTGGATGCGGAACATGTGCTTGCTCAGGCTCAAGCATCGGATGCTCATCGTGCTAAAGAAGGTGCGCGTGCGCTGGAAGGTTTACCGATTGCGGTCAAAGATATTTTTTGTACGCAAGATGGACCAACGCAATGTTGCTCCAATATTTTAAAAGATTTTCATGCACCTTACGATGCGCATGTGATGACCAAACTCAAAGAAGCTGGTGCGGTTTTGGTCGGTAAAACCAATATGGATGAATTTGCGATGGGTTCATCGACTGAAACATCTGCGTTTGGTGTGTGTCGTAACCCTTGGGATACAGATCGCATTCCGGGTGGTTCTTCAGGTGGTTCGGCTTCGGCAGTTGCCGCTGCGTTAACACCTGCTGCTTTGGGTACAGATACGGGCGGCTCGATTCGTCAACCTGCATCACTGACAGGTATTACTGGCATGAAACCAACCTATGGTCGTGTATCACGCCGTGGCATTATTGCGTTTGCATCCTCTTTGGATCAAGCAGGACCGATGACACGTACCGTCAAAGATGCCGCCATGATTACTGCTGCTAT
>JAUZQL010000075.1 GCA_030950975.1 Mariprofundaceae bacterium
ACGCCCGAACGAAAGTGTGCCGTTTTAAATTCAGGTCTGGGATCACGCCCTGGTTTTTCAAGCTCCAATAAAATATCACGAATGGTAATTTCACCAAATACATCATCCACAAATTTTTGTGCTTTGATACCATGAATGATGCTGCTATTGCTCAAAAGTTCTTGCACACTGGTATCTTTAGCCACTGCAATTTTTTCAACAATACCATAAGATTCTGGATGAACACCCGAAGCATCCAAAGGGTTATCACCATCTAAAATGCGTAAAAAACCAGCACACTGTTCAAACGCTTTCGGGCCAATGCCTTTGACTTGCTGAATATCTTGTCGATTTGGAAAACGACCATGTTCATCACGGTAAGCCACAATGCGTTCGGCGGTACTTTTACCCAAACCTGCGACATAAGCGAGCAAATGAGCCGAGGCTGTATTCACATCCACACCCACTTGGTTCACGCAATCTTCGACAACCGCATCCAAGCCGCGTGCCAACCGTGTTTGGTTGACATCATGTTGGTATTGCCCAACACCAATCGCTTTGGGATCAATTTTAACCAGTTCTGCCAAGGGGTCTTGTAGGCGGCGACCAATGGACACCGCACCGCGTAGGGTGACATCCAAATCAGGAAATTCTTTGGCACCTATTTCAGATGCTGAATATACCGATGCCCCTGCTTCTGAAACAATCACGGGTGTTAGGTGCAACTGGGGGAACTGTTCTTGTAAATCATGCACCAAGCTTTCGGTTTCTCGTGAACCAGTACCATTGCCAATCGCCACCAAATCGACATGATGTTTATCTGCCAACACTGCCAATGCTGCAATCGCTTCTTGCCAACGTTTGGCTGGTGCATGGGGGTAAATCGTGGTGGTATCCAAAACCTTTCCTGTGACATCGGTGACGGCGACTTTTACACCAGTACGAATTCCTGGATCAAGCCCCATCGTGGCACGCGGTCCTGCAGGTGCTGCCAACAATAAATCACGCAAATTATTCGCAAACACCCGAATAGCTTCTTCTTCTGCCTTGCTGCGTAACGCCATCAATAAATCGACTTCCAAATGCATCAATACCTTGGCTTTCCAAGCCA